>NZ_JBRJXU010000048.1:0-61267 GCF_057467645.1 Zarconia sp. | reverse complement strand
CGCGGAGAGGGGGAGACATGGGAGACAAGGAAGCTTGTAGGGGCAAAGCATTCGGCTAGAAAATCCAGAGATCGACCGAGAACAATGAGTCCGAATGCTTCGCCCTCTTCTCTTCGGCAGATAAGGGAGATACGGAGACACGGAGATATGGGGAGTATGAATTTTTAATTTTGCGGAAAGTGAGCGGTGTCGGTTTGAGTCCCCTTCAACTTTCCAAGACGCATTTTTAATTCTTTCCCGACACCCCACACCCCACACCCTTTCCCCAATTAGAAATCAACAATGAACCATTAACCAATGAAAAACAGTCTGTGTCGATTCCTGTTTGTTTCGTTCGCGGTGACGGTTGCGGGGAAGGGGGCGATCGCGCAGTCGATCGTCCCGGCAGGTGATGGAACGGGAACGGTGGTTGCGCCATCCGGCGATCGATTTGAGATTCGCGGGGGGCAACTGTCGGGAGATGGGGCAAATCTGTTCCATAGTTTCGAGGAATTCGGACTCAGCCAAGGGCAGATTGCCGACTTTCTTGCCAATCCCAATCTGGAAAATATTTTCGGTCGCGTCACGGGGGGAAATGTTTCGATAATTGACGGTTTGCTGCAAGTTTCTGGGGGCAATGCCAACCTGTATTTACTCAACCCGGCCGGGATTCTGTTTGGGGCAAATGCCAGTCTGAACGTTCCGGCTGATTTCACGGCTACTACTGCCACGGGAATTGGGTTTGAAAATGGCAGGTGGCTGGATGTTTTGGGTGCAAATTCCTGGGGGAGTTTGCTGGGGTCTCCCCATGCCTTCGAGTTTGCCGTATTGGATTTGGGAGCGATCGTCAATCAAGGGAATTTAGCCGTTGCCGAGGGGCAACATCTCCGGTTGTTCGGCGGTACGATCGCCAATCAGGGAACCCTGCAAGCACCGGGAGGCAATATCTCGATCGCTGCCGTTCCCGGTGGCAACTCGATCCGCCTCAGTGCCGATGGCAACGTTCTCAGCTTAGAAATTACCAACCTTTTGCCGGACTCCCCCGTAACTTCTCCGGTACTTCCCGCTTCGGGACTGGACTTACCCGATTTACTCACCGGGGGCAATTTGGGCAACGCCACTCGGGTTGTCGTTCGTGCCGATGGAACCGTCGAGTTAACCGGTAGCCGCGATCGCCTCTCCAACACCGGACAACTCTCTGCGAGCAGCAATCGGCTTGGCGGCAAGATTGATTTGATGGGTTCGGTGGTGGAAAATCGAGGGCAAATTGAGGCAAACGGTATCCAAGGTGGCAGGTTGCACGTGGACGCGGGGAATTTTCTGCAAGCGGGGGAGATGAGCGCCATCGGCAGAACTGGGGATGGGGGAGAAATTCGAGTCAACTACTCCGGGACGGCAATTCAGACGGCGCGGGGAACGACAACGGTCAACGGACGTACCGGTGGGGCGATCGCCTGGCTTGGCGGGGTGGATACCGTTCTGACGACTTCGGGAACCTTCGAGGCAACGGGAGAAGAGACTGGCGGTGCGATCGCTCTGTTTGGGGAAGAGGTGCGATTGTTGGGAACTCGCTTAGATGCCAGTGGCGATCTCGGGGGGGGCGAACTCCTCGTCGGTGGCGACTTTCAGGGACGAACTGGAGACATTCCAGGGGCGACGAATGCTCGCAATACCTTCGTCAATCCTACCAGTCACCTGAATGCAGACGCGCGAAGCGTTGGGGATGGGGGGCGCGTTGTCGTTTGGTCTGATGAGGATACCCAATTTTTCGGCAACATTACCGCGCGGGGTGGTGACGTGAGGGGAAATGGCGGCACGATCGAAGTGTCCGGCAAAAACGAGCTGACCTTCGGGGGTTTTGCCGATGCCGGGGCGATCGAGGGTCTGGCGGGGCAACTCCTACTCGACCCCAAGAATATCATTATCGATGCCACGTCGAGTGGGGGGTTGTTTCAAATTCTCGACCCCAACCCCGCAGCCGGCAATGATTTCGGAGAGCGAATCGTCGTGTTGGGAAATGGCAATCTCGTTGCCACATCGCCGGGGGATGATTTCGCGGCGACGGATGCGGGGGCCGTGTATTTATTCGATCCGGAGACGGGAGAACTCCTGGGGCAAATTAATGGCGAAAATCCCGACGATCGCTTGGGTTCCGATCGCGTCACCGCCCTCACGAACAATAATAATTACGTCTTTGGCAATCCCACTGCCGATATCGATGGTGTCCGAGATGCGGGAACGATGATTCTCGCCGATGGCGAAACTGGCGAGGAGATTAGCCGGATTTCTGGGGTGAATCCCGACGATCGGTTTGGCAATCGCCGGATTGCCCCATTGCCGAATGGAAACTACGTCTTTGGGAATTCCGATGCCGCGCGCAATGGATTAGACGATTTGGGGGCAGTCATCCTCGCCGACGGGACAACCGGTGAAGAAATCGGTCGCATTTGGGGAGAAACCCCCGATGACTTGTTTGGGTTGGATAAAATTCAACCGTTGCCGAACGGGAACTACGTGTTTGGCAACCCATTTGCCGATATTGATGGCGTGGAAAATGCCGGGACGATGATACTTGCCGACGGGAGAACGGGGCAAGAAATCGGTCGCATTTCGGGGTCGAGTCCCGGCGATCGTTTCGGTGAAGATGATATTCAAGCCTTGGCCAATGGGAATTTTGTCTTTGGTAGCCCCGATCTGAATCTGGATGGGATTTCGAATGTGGGAGTGGTTGTTTTAGGAAATGGGACGACGGGAGAAGAAATCGATCGCATCACCGGTAGCAACACCGACGATCGATTTGGCGATCTCACCATTGCGGCTTTACCCAACAATCACTATATTTTTGGCAACCCCGATGCCGACCTCAACGGGTTAAAAGATGCGGGAGTCATTATTATTGCCGATGGCGATACTGGGGCGATCGTTAATCGCATTGAAGGGCAACGGGTAGGGGATGGTTTGGGAGAAGGGGATCTCATTGCCTTGGAGAGTGGTAATGTTGTCTCTGCCAATCCATCTGTGGATGTTAACGGGATTGAAGATGCGGGAACCGCCATCTTAATCGACGGCACCACTGGGGAAGAAATTCACCGCATTTCCGGCACGAATCCCGGCGATCGCTTCGGCGATGAAAATTTAATCTCAGGACGCCCGGAAATCGTTGCCCTACCCAACGGCAACTTTATCTTGACCAATCAGAATGCCGATATCAATGGGGTAGAAGATGCGGGAACGGTCATTTTTGCCGATGGAACCACTGGGGAAGAAATTAGCCGCATTTCCGGCACGAATCCCGGCGATCTCGTGGGTGTGGGGGCGCTTGTTGTCCTCGACAACGGTAACCTCGTTCTGGGTAATCCCGATGCTGATGTCAACGGTCTCCAAGATGCGGGAATGGCGATCGTTATCGATGGCGACACGGGAACGGAACTCCAGCGTTTTGTGGGGACAACGGCGAACGAAAGACTGGGTAGCAGCAATATTCACCCCTTAGAAGGTGGCAGTTTTGCATTTGCCAGTACTGATTTGGAAGAGATTCACATCGGCAATGCCGAACCCTCTGCTCTCACCTACGATCGCCTTCCCAATCGCGATATTACCATCAGTCCCGAGTTCGTTACCCGAGTTACCGATACGGGAACGGCCGTCACATTGCAAGCCAATAACGACATTATCCAACGCGCCAACAGTGCGATCGTCACCGAAAATCCCAACGGCAACGGCGGTTCCCTCACCCTACAAGCAGGACGCAGCATTGCACTCAATGCCGATATTACCACCGACAACGGCAACCTGACTCTGATTGCCAACGATGCCAGCAACGATGTCGTCGATACCGCGCGGGAACCGGGAAATGCCACGATCGCGATCGCCGATGATGTCACCCTCGATGCCGGAACCGGGGATATTACCCTGCGCGTGGATACGGGTTCGGGAACCAACCGCAATAGCGGCGATCTCACCCTCGATTCTACCTTTTTCGCCCGCAATTTGGCGATCGAACTCAACGGACTCAACGGCGGCAATCTCAGCATTGGCAGCGATACCCTCAACGCCGCTCAAAGCCTGCAAGCCACCGCCACCGGAAATATCACCTTTAATACAGCTTTCACCCTACCTGCCAATACGCAACTCACCGCAGAATCCGGTAACATCCTCTTCCGCCATACTGTCGATGCCTCCACCCCCGGCAGACAAAGCCTCACCCTCACCGCAGATACCGGAAACATCACCTTCAACGGCGCGATCGGTCAAATAGCGGAACTCGATACCCTCACCGTTAACAGTGGCGGCATTACCCGCTTCGATCGCAGCGTCACCAGCCACCGCTTGATTACCGATGCGCCGGGAACCACCGAACTCAACGGCAACATCACCGCCAATATCGAGCAAACCTACAACGACCCCGTTCGCATTCTGAGTAACATTACCCTAAATAGCCGTCCGAGTAACGGTCCGATCTCGTTTAATCGTAGCCTCGACAGCCGTCCGGCACGACCCCAAAACCTGACGATTCGAGGGAGTCGGATCGTTTTTAACGATACCGTCGGCAGTCAAACTCCCCTCAACACCCTCACCATCGACAGTGTCGGAACGACGATCGTCACCGATAGCGTTACCACGCGGGGAAATCAAACCTATGAGGCGGCAACGTTGCAGATATCCGATGCCACCCTCGATAGCAATCTGGGGAATGGCAATATTCTTTTGAATGGTTCGATCTCCAGTTCTGGCAACGGATCGGGAAATTTAACCATTGATGCTGGCAGTGGAATGGTGGGGGGTAATGGAATCTTTGGAACCGTCGAAAATCCGATCGGGGATTTCACCGTTCTGGATGCGGGAACTCTCGAACTTCCGGGAGATATTGTCACCTCGGGAAATCTCAACTTCAACGCACGGAATAGCATTACCCTTGGCAATGCGATCGCGCCGGGAGGCATAACAGTGAGTGCAATGGAGAATGTGACTGTCGGCAATCTGAGTACGGCATCGGTTTCTGGGATTGGCGGCAATATTTCGCTATCTAGCGACACAGGTGCGATTATGGCGGGAACCCTCGATAGTTCGGGACTCTCTGGAGGAAACATCACCCTCAACAACCGCAACGCCGCGAACAACAATGCCGCGAACAACATCGAAGTCATATCGATCGACACGCGGGGAAATAACGGTACAGGCGGTAATGTCGAGATCGAAACAGATCGCTTTTTCCGCGCCACCGAGAGTTTTCTCGACAACGGAGTCAATGCCAGCATTTCGACAGCAGGAGGTGATATTACAATTCGCCACGAGGGAGGTGAGGAAACCCTACCGATTCAACCGTTTGTTGTGGGTGATGCCAGCCTCAATGGAACTCACGGGGTAATTACAACGGGGGAATCGAGTCTACGCCGAGGCACTTATCCCGGTGACATCGAAGGCAATATTACCCTCGACACCGATGAACTTCCCCCAGAAACCCCGATCGAACCGCCAATCAATCCCGATCCACCATCCGTAGATGAAACCCCGATAGCACCGCCAATCAATCCCGATAACCCACCCATCCCCGAAATCGATCCCAACCTCCTTCCCAGCAATGACACCAATGGATTTCCCGACGCAGATTTATTCACTGACGATCGCGAATCGTTCTTAGAGATAGAACAACTCGAAGCGGATGCCATCCTGCGAGATTTGCAAGGAGAAGAACCTTCCCAAATCCCAATACTCGAAGCACTCCCAACCGAGGATCGTCCGCGCCAAGAGATTGCCAGTCTCCTCACTCAAGATCGGTTCGATCCCATCGACGATCTCTCCCCATCCATTCTCCCCTCCGATCCGCGCCAAATTATCGCCAATCGCTTAGCCAAAGGAACCCCCGATGCGATCGAGGATGCCGTCGCGCGGATCGACCAATTATTTGAAGAGTATTTTGAAGAACGAATCGGCGAAAACCTCGACGACGACAGTTCCCAACTATGGGTGGAGGATATGCGGAGTATGCTGCAAACCATCGAAGCCGAAACGGGAAACAAATCTGCCATCATCTATGCCGTCAGCCTTCCCCCTAGCCAACTCCCCGACTCCCTCGATCGAGATCGGGAAAAATTAGCGCTGGTATTGGTACGCGCGAACGGTTCCCCGATTTCCCAAACCGTTATTCTCGATCGTGAAGACACCAGCCTGCGCGAAACAATTTCAGGATTTCTCGGATTTATTCAAGCAAGCCACAACTCCAGCTACCGTCCCTTCTCCCAACAACTGTATCGGTGGTTGGTTCAACCCCTCGAACGAGAACTCGATGCGCTCGATATCGAGACGATCGTCTTTTCGATCGACCCAACATTAAGCGATGGCGAAACCATTCCCCTCGCCGCTTTACATGACGGCGAACAGTTTCTCATCGAACAGTACGGTCTCTCCCTCATCCCCAGCCTCAGCCTCACAGAAACTCGCTACCAATCCTTAAAAGAAAAAGACTCTCGCATCCTGGCAATGGGAATCTCCGAGTTTCCCTCACAGGAAAATTTGCCCGCCGTAGCCTTGGAGATCGAGGCGATCGTCGGCGGACCCGATCTCGCCAGCAAAAAAGATCCCCTAACGCAACGATCGCCATTGTGGCCGGGAGAAGCTCTTCTCAACGAAAAATTTACCCTCGAGAATCTCATCGAGCAACGCCGACAACAATTCTTCTCGATCGTTCATCTGGCAACTCACGCAAACTTCGATCCAACTCACCCCGATCGAAGCTATATTCAGTTTTGGGACGGGGAACGTCTCTCTCCCGACGAACTCCGACAGGCTCAATGGTACGCACCGCCTGTGGTAGAGCTGCTCACCCTGAGTGCTTGCGAAACGGCGAGGGGGGGCAACGGATCGATGGAAATGGGATTTGCTGGATTTGCCGTGCAAGCTGGGGTGAAATCGGTTCTCGCGAGCCTGTGGGATATTAATGATGCGGGAACTTTACCACTCATGCTCCAGTTTTATCGCGCTCTCGGGGACGCTCCGATTAAAGCTGAAGCTTTGCGGCAAGCGCAACTGGCACTGTTGCGAGGAGAGGTTCGCTTTGAAAACCATCGACTGATTGGCAATGGCTTGGAAATTCTGCTACCACGGGAGTTGTCGGGTCGGGGCGAGCTCAACTTATCCCACCCCTATTATTGGGCGAGTTTCACGTTAGTGGGAAGTCCGTGGTAGTGAACGTCTTGGACTCCAAAGTTGGGCGTAAGCCAACACGCACAATTGAACCCAGCGTTCGGAGGTAGTCACATCTGGAGTTCAATATTTTAAGCAAGAACACTTGCTAGGGTTGAAATGACTCAAGCGCAATGTGGAGTTGAGATGAAGGTACGAGATCGCGCACAACTCTATCAAGCTACGCCATACTCAGTGTACGGTCTTTTGTAAGGTGGGTGTATGCCCAGCACAATGTCTTCTTTCAATACTCCCATTTCAACTAATTCCTCAGCAGGATTCCAATCCGTCAAATTTTGCTGAAGCCAGATTTTTCCATCCTTAATATCAATATGAACGATACATCGATAAATACGGGTCAACTGATGCCAACCTACATTCAACCATTGATAATGGTCGCGTTCTGTATCGAAGCTCAGTTGAACATCAAGATCGTCATCTCCAGCATCTGCACTGGCATAACGGCTTAATAGCGTCTGTACGCACTCACGATATTGGGCTAATTTATCCATTGCGAGATCGCCTCATCTACAGGGTCATACACGATGATTAAGACTTGATACCGTTGTACCGCACTTCGAGTAAATTCTAATTGGAAAAATGTCCGGTATGCTTCAAGAGGAACTGCCAAATACAGTTTTCGAGTCGGTTCAACAGACTCCAAAGCCAGTCGGTAGCTGAGAAATTGCCCTAATGCCGTGTAGAAATCCGTAACGGCTGAAGGATTCAGAAAACTTTTAATTTCAACGGCGATTTGCTCACCGGCTCGTTCGGCTCCAAGTAACTGCTCTGCACCTAGATCGACGCGAAAGTTAACGTTACCAAACTTAAACTTTAGTGGATCGTCGGTAATAACCCACCGCTCTTTTTCAAGCGCCTTTTTTACTGCTTCGTGGAAAATATCCTTAGCCGACATATCCGGGTCTTTAAAGGGAGCTTTCTCATGATAAGGGCTTATTGAATACAATCTACGAGATCGCGGTAGTGAGGTGAGGGAGATGCGATCGCGCGCGATCGCAGATGTGGAGAAACAGCCACAATTCCCAGCAACAGGCAATGCTGGGTTTCCTTGCGTCAATCTAGCCTAAAGCGATGCGCGATCGCACTCCAAAGTGGTTATCGCCGTTCGATCGTACGATCGTAAATCGTTCATGACGCTGCTGGCTGTTAATTTGAATATCGGTGAGGTATCTATTCCTGCACTTTTTAATCCCTTTGCCGTCCACTTGTTACAAGTATTCATAAAATAATAATCTCCGACACTTTGGTAAAACTGACTACGATCGTCCGATCCATTTCTGAGTTCTAATATTTTGCCTTTTTTGTCTTTATAAAAACTATTTGAAATGAAGCTTATCAAAGAAAAAAAGTTACCGTCGCTCAGACATAATTTCTCGACTTCGCTATTCTGAAAATGCTCGTTGGGGTTCTTTGGGACTGCTACTGCATGGATGACGGTATCTGTCGGCCACAGTATCGCCCTCAGCACTAATCCGGTGGTTATCTTCTTAGCTTGATAGAAACTTCGATCGCCCCAGCCAAACTCTAGATAGGGAATATCGCCGAATCTTTCTTTCAATTGAGGAAGTCTGGCTTGAATGTCACCAGCAGGCACAACGAAACCCGTATGCCAGCCGTGACTGACAACATAGATTTCATGCCCTTCTGTTGTCGAGATTCCCTCGGAGTATTGAACGACATATGGCTTGGAAGAACACCCCGAAAATAGGATTAAAATGATGACTAGAAAAATTATTTTCATGAAACAAGTAGAAATTTGTAGGGTGGGCAGCTCGATCGCTCGTATCAAAATTCAATCTCCGCCAGACAAACTGCCCACTAACCCCGATCGAATTTTCAACTGTCAAAACACGACTCGATCGAAATTCCGACGGTATAATTTAATTATATTTTTTGCTTCATCAAGCCATGACGATCGCAAAACTCAGACAAATTGGCGGTTCCACCTGTATTACGATCCCGAAAGCGTTTCTCGATCGATTGCAACTCAAAGCGGGGGAATCCGTAAAAATCACCTTAGATGGTATGGCTTTGCGGATCGAACCTCAAACGCCATCCTATACTTTAGACGAACTCCTTGCCGGGATGCCTCAAACGCCAACACTCTCCACAGAAGAAAGAGAATGGATCGAAGAAGCACCGCAGGGTAAGGAAATTTGGTAATGGTTCCAGAACAAGGAGATATTATTGCTATTAGTTTCAACCCAACTAAAGGTCACGAACAGGCAGGATATCGACCGGCATTAGTGGTTAGTCCTGCCAGCTTCAACGCTCAAACTGGCACGTTATGGGCTTGCCCGATTACCAATACACAGCGGGGTTGGGCTTTTGAAACGTCTTTAGATGGTACCGGTTTACAAACCACTGGGGCGATACGAGCAGACCAAATTAAAACGTTGGATTTTAACGCTCGTAGATTCTCTTTTAAGGAGAAAGTTCCAAGTTCTATTTTGAATGATGTGCTGGCGAAAATTAGAGCGGTTATTGCTTAACTCGAGCGAGAATCATGCCAATATCCTTTACATAAACCATCGAGTTCATCTAGCGAATAGCTTTTACCCGCTCCATCAGTCACCTTCGCAGACAATGCTGTAAAATAGATTTCACCACCGCAATAACCAAAATCCGATGAAGGCTGATTGCACGTAACCTCAATCAAATCATCTCTTAACTTCCCTTGCAGAATTTCCAGATCTGGCGTAAAGATAGTACTTATTTCCGTTAAAATCTCTGGCTGAGATTGTGTATTATTAGGCCAAGTTGAAAAACTAATGTTGTCAACTTGAATTAATTCGATTGAAAACTTGTGAAAACTCGGATCGATTCGTTCTGCTAAATATTGTATCTCGACATCCATATACAGGATATCTCGCTCCAAATAGCAGTTGACGATCCAACCATCATGAAACTTAGAAAATAAGTCTCTAATATTTTCTAGACCTTCAATCTTCACAAGCAGAACGTTTTCTTCAATAGCAATCACATCTAGGAATGTCTAGCCCCTTTACACGCATGAATCGTTCGCTCGCAAACCGATGCCATCATAACCTACGCAGAATCAGGTTTCGAGGAACTAACGTCAGGCTATCAAAATCAACATTTTGGGAAATGGAGAATAGCGGATTCGAACCGCTGACCTCTGCGGTGCGATCGCAGCGCTCTACCAACTGAGCTAATTCCCCGTCAATCGCAGTCCCTATTGTACCATCTGGGGGCGATCGAATTTGGATAAATTACGAGGAAATTTCCTCTAACGCCACATCCCGTTCCCGTCCTTCAAACACCCGCCGCACTCTCTCGACTTCCAACTCCGTCAGATAGTCCACCGTCCAGTTACACAGGCGTTGGAGCATATGGAACGGGTAAGTATGTGCCACCCCCACCACCTTCATTCCCGCTCGCTTTGCCGCTTCGATACCCGCAAAAGTATCCTCAATCACCAAACATTCCGATGGCTGCAGGTTTAACTCGGGATGCGCCTGTTTCAACCGTTCCATCGCCAGCAAATACCCATCCGGTTCCGGCTTGCTGGTGGTGATGTCGTCCCCGGCCACCACCAGAGAGAAGTAGCGCGCCAACCCCGATCGATCGAGAATCAACTCAATTTCCGATCGCAGCGCACCACTCACCACCGCTATCTTCAACTCGGCAACTTGCAACTTAAACAGCAAACTCTCTGCATCGGGATAAATGGGGAGGACTTCCAACGTATCGAGTTGTTGCTGGTAGGCCTCCGTTTTACGTTGGAGAATTTTGCCCAGATACTCCTCGGAAATATACCGACCCCGATTCTCCAACAACGATAGCAAACAAGCGCGATCGCTGCGACCCAAACAAAATTGATTGAACTCACCCGGTTTGGGCCGCAAATTTTCCTCCAGCAGAACCTGCTCGATTAACTGCTCGTGAATCTGCTCGTCGTTAATAATAACGCCGTTGAAATCAAATAAAACTGCTTTAAGAACCATGTGCCGTCGAGAATGCGGGGGCCGGGATTCCCGCTAAATCCGGCTCGGAAACGTCAGGGGTAGTGGTTTGTACCTGAGAAGTTGGAGTGCTCGTCGGTAGAGGCTTGATACCTCGCGTCACTTGATGCATCCACCAAAACTCTTGAGTGCGCACGGCTTCAAATCCCGCACGTCCCATCCAGGCTTCCACGCTACCGGCTGAATACTCTTTAATATACGGCTCCTGAAACACTTCTGTCAGCCAATCGGTGCTGTTGAGGGTGCGCTGGTTGCCGTCGAGCATCAGCACCTCTCCCCCCGGAACCAACAATCGGTAGCATTCCCGGAGGATGGCTTGGGATACTGCTGGCGGCGTTTCGTGGAACAACAGCGCCATGGTGACGACGTCGAAAGACGCATCGGCAAATCCAGTACGTTCGGCATTGCCGTGCCGCCATTGAATCTCCAACCCCGCTTGACGCGCCTTGTACTCTCCCATGAATAGCATATAGGGAGACAAATCCAAGCCGATGACTTCTGCCTGGGGAAAGGTGCGTTTGAGAGTTAGCGTCGTCGAACCGGTGCCGCAACCGAGATCGAGAATTCGCCGGGGTTTCCCGCCAATGGCATCGATTAAGCTTTGACGCACCCAGTTTTCACCGGGAGGCAGAACGTATTGGGTGATGGGATCGTAGGAGACGGCCGCACCGGAGGTGAGGTAGCCGCCTTTAATACCGTGAAAGTCACCGTTGCGGTAGTATTCGGGATAGCTAAGGGTGGAGTCTGCGAGGCGATCGCATTCGGTTGGCCAATCCACACTGCGATCGAACTGGCGCATCTCATCTTCATTAATCAGCGATCGGACGATCGGCGAGAGAAACCGATCCCAAAGGGGTTTTTGTTGAGTTGTCATCGGGGTTTGTAAAGGAATGTTTTATTTTTTTAGTTTACCTTCATCGGATGTGCAACGTTAAGCTCAGCCATGGGGTGAGCGAGCAGACTATATCCCCCTTTCCCCTTCCCCCTTTTCCTTTAACCCGGCGTTGTCAGTTGAAATATTCTGCCGGCAAAATCTAACAGCTTCTGCAACCTCCCTCGTTTCCTGGGGATAGCTTAAAACCGGACGATCGATAATAACCAGCCTCACCCCCAACTCCGCCGCCACTCGACGCTTCACATCTTCTCCCCCCGCCTTTCCCGATGCTTTCGTCACCACCGTCGTAATCTGCCACTGCCGCCACAATGCCGCTTCCAACTCAGCAGATATGGGGGGACGCAAGGCAATCAGGCGATCGGGAGTGAATCCAGCAGCCAAAGCAGTTTCCAGAGCAATTTGGGAGGGAAGGAGGCGTGCAAACAGAGTCGATCGCCCTTGCCAGGGTTGAAAGCGCGGTAATATTTGGTAGCCGACAATGAGTAGCACCCGCTTGCCACTTAGGTAATCCCCGGTTAGTAACGCCTCGAAACTGGGAAGATGAAGGACGTGGCTAGCGTTCCTATCCTCATTCTCAAGTACTGGACGCTCGAATCGTAGGTAGGGCAAATGGTACTGTTGCGCAGCCGCTATTGCCAGTTCCGAAACCGCAGCAGCGTAGGGGTGAGAGGCATCCAAAATCGCAACAATCCGCTCTCGTCGTATAAACCCTTCGATACTGACGCGATCGAGTTTTCCCACCCAAATTTTCAGATGGGGAGATTCCGGGTAAAGGGATTTTGCCGCCTCCGTCGTCACGGAAATCGTACAGGGAATCCCCCGCGATGCCAGTTCCCGCGCAATTTCCCCACTCTCACTCGTCCCGCCAATTAACCAAATTCGATCCAATGTTCTGTTTTCCTAAGCTGGTGTCTGGTGTTTATAGCACTACGCAAATGTATTCGGACACCACAATCTCTGTATCCTCTACTGGATATTGTTCAAATTTGCTGAATGTCCTAACAGACTTGCGTAACGCTATATCGGGGAAGGGGAAAAGGGGGATAAGTCTACTCGCTCACCATATCGCGAGTGCAAAAAGAGCGCGCACCGCGTTAAATCTAAAAAACATTCCCTTGAAAGCCCTGCTCCCCCTGCTCACATCCACCGGAATGCGCGGTGATTCAACCGGATTCGATCTCACTCTTCGCTGTCAAAAATGGGAACGGTGAAATGAAATTCACTGCCCTTATCCTTACCGTCGGAATTCGCCCAAACCCGACCGCCCCAGCGTTGGATAATCTGACGGCAGATGGCCAACCCCAAACCCGTGCCGCCGGCGGTGCGACGCAAGGCTCCTTCTTCTTGATAAAATCGCTCGAATATCGCTTCGAGGCGATCGGGTTCGATGCCCCGTCCGGTGTCTGCAACCGTCACTTCCAGCATTCGACCGCCGTTACGCCGTGCTTTGACAATCGCCTCTCCTTGAGCGGGGGTGAACTTGCAGGCGTTATCGAGGAGTTTCCCCAGCACCTGCACCAGCCATTCCCCATCCGCTTGAACCAGGGGTAAATCCGATGGCACCTCCGTTAGGATTTGGGGAACGTTTTTCTCGACACCGCGGGCGCGAATGCTGCTGAGGGCCAAATCCACGCATTCTTGGAGCATCAGCGGTTCGGAATGCCACTCCACCCGACCGCTTTCGAGGTTGGAAAGGGTGAGGAAGTCTCGCACCAGTTCCCGCAGCCGTTCGGTATCTGCCAAGGCCGTATCGAGCATCACCTGTTGCACCTCGATGGGCATATCCGGTTCGCTGGCGAGGCTTTCGAGGCACACTTGAATCGTCGATAGGGGGGTGCGCAATTCGTGTCCGGTAATGGCAATCAAATTGCTGCGGGTGCGTTCTAGGGCTTCGAGTTGTTGGTTGAGTTCTTCGAGGTTGGCGTGGGTTTCCGCCTGAATCAGGGCCACGCCAATTTGGTCGGCGATCGCATCCACCAGGGCCAGTTCGTCATTTTTCCAGGGGTGGGAGTGGCTGCGGCATTGATGGAGTTCGATGGCACCGAGCAACTTGCCCCGATAGATGACGGGAACCAGCAGCCACGCCCCGATTTGCCAGCGTTCCACTAGGATTTGAAAGCATTTGTTGCCAGAGTACTCTCGCTCTTCGCGGGTTTGGGGATTTTGGGTATTATCGATCGCGACCCGTTTACCTTCAGCAACTGCGGTTTGAAACAGGGGATTGTTTTTCAGGGGCCAGGTTTGACCGACGATCGAACTCACCCCATCTGCTAAATATTCCCGTGCGATGTCTGCGGTATCGTCCCCCGCCTTACAGCGATAGATGGAGCAGCGACAAACATCCAGGGCGCCGCCGAGTTCTTCGGTAGCCACATCGAGAACTTGCTCGGGATCGAGGGAGGCGCGGATGGCACTGGCGATGGAATTCACCAACCGTTCCTTACGCTCTTGTTCCGAGAGAGAGCGATACGCTTTGAGGAGTTTGTACTGACCCGCTTGTAAGTAAGTCACCAAACGTTCGGCAAAGGGGCCCGGATCGACGCCAACGGAAGTTTCCGAAGCCGGATCGGACTTGTCGGATAGGCGAATATCGTAAGTGGTGCGCGCTCGATCGATTTTGTCGGCCAGTTCCGGTCGGTAGGTTAAGATGCGATCGAAGAGCAAATTCGCCACCCGCACGCTCACCTGGCGATCGAACATCCACACCCCTTCAAACCGGCGCGACGAATCCAAATCCGGACTCAACCGTCCCAACCGGCGATTTTCCTGGGTCGGTGCCAGACGTTCCCGACACACCAAACAGGTGCCGTACCTGCGAGACAGAATCACCAAGTGCCACTCTTGGGAGAGGCCGTCATTGGGGTCGAAGGCTATGGTTTCGTACGCACCGGAGCGATTGGAAAAGTCGGTTTCTGGGGCAGCGAGGACGTAAACTTGAGGCGAAACCTTGGCAATTCGCAAGTACCGACGAGTTTCGAGGCGATAGAACCGCTCTCGTTGGAAATTTGCAATCACTAAGGGTGCGTCGTCTCCAGCGAGAACCATATCTTCCATCGCGTGGGAGAGTGCCGTTAGGGAAGACTTGAAGTAGGTGTGAGACCGCAGTTGAGGCAGAGATTGCAGCAAATCTTCCAGGACGGAAGTCGTGATGCTCATTGATGCTCGTTGACTGTCCAGTTCGGGCAAATATTCTCAACTTAGAGCGATATTGTGGGGTTAAACACCAGATTTAGGGTTAGTTTGATGGTGGCGTTTAATCATTGGGGAAAATCGCACTTTTCCCATCGCTCTCGATTGAGTCAGACTATATCTACCTTACCGGAAACTGGAGCCGTTTCGCTGCGGGAGATGAAACGGGCGCGCGACTTCTTTGGAGTATTGCGCGAAGGGTTGATTTCCCATGGAAGCAATCTTCGGACCCGATCGCCATCGAATTCGGATCGCCAGGGGAAGCTGAGAACGCAGGTGTTGCTGGGGGAGAACGTGACTCGTGGAATGGGTCGATGATGGTGATGACCCAGATGGCGAGATTGACGCTCGATCGAACCCCGCAGAGAAACTCTCAGATGGCTTTCGCTCGGTTCGCGCGCGTACATGCTGTCAACTGTGGGGAGCAGCCCATAAAATAGAATCAAACGCCAAAAAACAACCATTGTTTTCAATTTTTTATTGAACCAGACTCTCCTCACCCAAAAGCTTTCTCTGTCAGCATTCGGGTATTAGCCATCAGTCCTCAGCTAAAAACTGCGCTCGGCTGATAAATTTAACGTTTTCTACGCTAAAAACCTGAAAAATTTGGCTGTCCCGAAGAGTCAAAAACTGATAGCCGATCGCCCTAATGCTTACCTTTGTATTTATCTGTAAACCCCAATTAAAATCTATCGGAGTGCTCTATGCTATCCCAAGAAAAACTGTGTCAGTTACTCAAAAAAAACTCTCTCTCAACGAGCTTATCCGATGCTGAAGTTGAGAGTTTAGCCCGTGCGGGAACTGTATCGGAAATCACGCCGGGGAATTTCACGATCGTTGAGGGAGAACCCAGCGATTCGATTTTAGCGATCCTCGATGGCGAAGCGGAAATCCTCAAGGGAAAACTCAACGACAAACCCTATTGCATTCGCAATATCGGTCCGGGAGAAACATTGGGAGAATTGGGTTTTATCTTGAACGAACCGCGCAGTTGCAGCGTGCGAGTCACGCGAATTGCCCAAGTGTTTTCTCTCAATCGAGAAGCCTTCGAACAAATGCTATCCAATGGCGACAGTGCCAGCAGCAAAATATCGATGCAGCTGTCGAAGGTGATGGGTCAACGAATGAATTTGTTAACGGATGAAACCGTTAAATTACTCGACGAACACGATAGTTTGCTTGCGACCCTCGAACAAATGAAAACCGTGAATTCGGCATCAGACGTTCATCAACTGCGCCAAAAACTCGCTCTGCAGACAGAGCAAATGCGCACCAAACAAGACCAGCTTAAAAAAAACGTCAAGCAGCTCAACTTACAAGTTCAAAAAGCTCAAGCCATCTCGACGGGATTACAGGTTACGATCGGAGCGATCGTGGTGAGTGCGGTACTGGGATTTGCTTATCTTCAGGGTGCGTTTAATGGGATTTTCGGTTCGAGTTCGAGTTTTTCAAATGTAACCGCGATTCCCGAACTGAATAATCAAGAAGATTGCAATCTCAGTGGTAAGCTGTGGTGCAACGGTCGATGTTTAGATATCGATCGGTAATAATTTAGTAATCGGTCATCAGCCATCAGCGATCGACCATCAGAATTAAACGCCGATCGTGCTGAAAAATTTTACCTTTTTCAAGCTAAAACTCCTGCATTTTTTTTATTGTAAGAGTCTAAATCTGATGACGAATTGCTGACGGCTAATGGCTGATATTGAACGGAGTCTTGACGTCTCGCGAATCGTCGGAGCTATTGTTTAACGAATTCGGGACTAACTCGGAATAAATGCGGTTTGAACGATGCCGCGAGTCCCATTTGTTTTCCAGTTTGAATCGGCGATATCTAAGCTCGCAATCTGTTCGTTAGCAAGTCCGACAATGATATCAGATTTGAGGTTTCGCAGTGCGGCAATGGGGGCGGGAAAGTAGCTGAGTATATCGCCAAAACTCGTTGTTTCTTCCCACTGAAGATCGCCGAGTAGTCGACGATAATTGGCATCGCCTTTGACAATAACTAAATTTGATTTTCCGAGTTCTTCATACAAAGAGTCTGGCATATCCCAGGCCGCTAGAGGAGATGTCCAAAATGGATCGTCGCACAGCCACAATCGATCGGATTTTAAATAGTTTTTCAGGCGAAGTCCGAACCGATTGAGTTCGGGGTGAGGGTCAGCTTCGAGAAAGTCGATGGTTTGAACCACATCGTCTTTTGTCGCATCGGAAACGAAAGTGGGATAGTGTTTGAGATGGAGGTAAACTCGATCGGCAATTTGACTCCCCAGTAAAAAGTCGACCAAACCTAAATCGCAGACGAGTTCAAAACCCGAATTGTCAATGATAATATCCATCCGTCTGTGATATCTTAAGGCCAGATAACTCAATAAGTTTTCGGTCTCGTCAACCAGTAAACGTTCTCGTTGTTTTTCGATTTCAATTTTTTCACTTTCGTCCACTTCGGACGACCATAAATCGTCCACCGACCATAAACTTAAATCGGCACGATTTCCCCATAAGGAAAAATAGAGAAGCATCAGACATCCCGAAGGTTGCCAGTCTCCATCGATAGCATCTAGGCGATCGCTTAAGTCGCGAATCGAATCGATCGCCATTTCTAGACCTTTTCTTTTTTGAGATGCATAGGGATCTAAATCCTGAAATTTACCCTCTTTAAAGTATCCGATTGTATCGAGTATTTTGCGATAAAAATACGTTTCGGCAAAAAACCAGGGAACCTCTAACCAGGATTGTCCTAAGTAGGGCTTTAAATAACGATCCCAATCCTGAAAGTCCGGTGCATCTAAATTGTGGAGTAGGCTTACTTTATGCGATCGAACTTCTTCGGAAAATCGAGTTAACCGATCGATTACTTCTTCAGAAAACTCATTTTCTTGTATCGATCTGTGACAGATATTCGGCAACCGCTCGGTCATCGTATAAAATGCAAATGACCCTTCTTCAGAGCCAGTCAGGGGTTTGGGAGGTGTGAGTGTCAAACGTGATTGTTCGGTCATTTTGTTCGGTTATTGATATTTAGGATTTTACGTCCATCATATAAGATAGTAGAAAGAACGATCGACGAAAATATATTGACTATTTATGCGAGTATTCGTCCTACTATTTAATCCCGGTACGGATAACGAGGGTATTCATACGATTCGACTCGCGTCTGGTGACGGCGGCGAACGCAATATCGTGATGATGTTCGAGCTCGAAGATGATGCCACTCGCTATGGAATGCTTCTCGAAGCGCAAGATTTTCACGTTCCCAGCGTTGAGGCGATCGATTCCGAAGAAGTTGAAGCATTTTGCCGCAATTTTGGCTACGAAACCAAATTAATTCCTGAAGGTTTCGTGCCTCAGTCTCCCGAAGAGAGGATTTTTCTCGCGCCGCCAGAAACTAATCTCGATGATGCCGAGTGGTCGCCAGACAAACCCGCCGCGGACACCACCGACCCCTTAGAATCAGAAATGTCCGACCCCGAACTCGATGCGATGCGTCGGAGATTGGAAGGTTTATTGTAAAAAATACCGTGAAAAATTTAGAAAATCGCGGGCATCTGCTCACCGAACAAAGCAATCCCAACACCGAGAATTTAGATCGGCTGAGCGCCCTTGAGTTGGTCGATGTGTTCCATCGGGAAGATGCCCGAGTCCTAGAGGCGATCGCTTCAGCGCGCGAACCTCTCGCCACAGCCATCGAACGGATTGCCACGGCCTTTAGCAAGGGAGGGCGGCTGTTCTACGTCGGTGCGGGAACCAGCGGACGGTTGGGGGTATTGGATGCGGCCGAATGTCCTCCTACATTTTGTACGCCGGCAGACATGGTTCAGGGCATCATCGCCGGTGGTGCGGGTGCTCTGGTGCGCAGTTCTGAAGGGTTGGAAGATCTGCCTGAAGATGGGGTAGAAGCGATCGCCCAACATCAAATTCGCGATTTGGATGTGGTGGTGGGTATCACCGCTGGGGGAACGACACCTTACGTGCATGGGGCCCTGCAAGCCGCAAGAGGGCGCGGTGCAACGACGGTTTTTATCGCCTGCGTTCCCCAGGAACAGGTACAAATCGATGTGGATGTGGATATTCGCTTGATAACCGGACCGGAAGTCCTGGCGGGTTCGACGCGGTTGAAAGCGGGAACGGTGACGAAGCTGGCACTGAATATCCTCTCCACCGGGGCAATGGTACGGGTGGGGAAAGTATACGGCAATCGGATGGTGGATGTGGCGGTGACGAACCGGAAACTGCACGATCGCGCCTTGCGAATGATTTGCGACTTGACAGATGTCAGTCGGGAAGAGGCGGCCGTACTGCTCGAAAAAAGCGATCGACAGGTGAAGCTGGCATTGCTGATGCACTGGACGGGGGTGGATGCCCACCTCGGCAAGCAGGTGTTGGCAGATTGTGGCGGACAGTTGCGAGTCGCCGTAGAAAGCCTTAATTGACACTCCCCGCTCGCGCATAGAGGGGGATTCTTGGTTCTATGACCCGGACTTGCTCAATATCATCTCTGATACCGAATAGAGGTCTAAGTCTCCCCAAGCTTTAGATCCCGTATGCCCTACGGTACGTAATCCCTTGACGAGGATGTTTCGAGCTGCGTTCTCATCTCGATTCTCCGTAGGAGACGCTACGCGAACGAGAACACAACCGCACCCGCAAACATGGGCTCGAGTCGAAAGTGACTTCTTGACCCGCTTGCCGCATTCAGAGCAATCCTGACTGGTGTACGCGGGTGGGACGGCTACGGTCACTTTCCCAAAAACTAAAGCAAAGTATTCATGACTTCAAACAAATAATATTGGAGCCTGAATCTCATTGTTTTGAAGAGTTATAAATTTTTGAAGTCATTCGGAAAAATTTATTTTCTAGAAAAATAGCATCGTATTTAAGTGAAAATACGGGTATACGAATTGGCGTTCGGTTAGAGGGTCATAAAATATGTTTGCGCGATCGAAAAAACATCTTCAGTCCTAGTAATAGACAGCATTCGGTCTTGTATTCGCTCGCCGACAACATCAACATATACACGATCGCAAACATTCGTCATCCACACTTGAAATTGAGAGTGTAAGAGCCAGTAATCTACTTCTTATAGAAGCTCAGAACTCGTAAATTAACTCAAATTTATCCAAGAGACAGACTCGTCTCTACTATAGATTTTTGGATTCAACGGGATACTCGCTTCTTCATCAATTAGGGTAATTAACCATGACCGTTTTTCTTTCGAATCCCATGACCTCGCTCTCGGGAAACTCCCTCCTCAGAGTGTTGAGAAAGCGAAAGCATTTCTTCCTTTTATCGATATCGTTTGTGAAACGATTACTCTAAACTAATTTTCCGCAATTTGTCACAGGCTTTTTCGGTTAGATATTGAGAGTGTAACTGTACTCGATCGCAAATTTAGAGGCGATCGGGTGCTGATATCTAACTGAGTACTCGATCGCATAAATTTTGAGTGATGTCTAGCTCCAATGTCCTGGCGTAGATGGGCTCCGGAGTCACTTGGGTCGTACTAGTGCGGCGATCGCAGAATGAAAAATGCGTCTTGAAAAGTTGAACGGGACAGAAACTGACACCGCTCACTTTTCGCAAAATTAAAAATGCTTGCTGTATATAGCTTTTACCCGTTGAGAGCTGGGTAGTTATTTCTGCCGCACTAGTGCAGCGCGGCGATCGCAGAATGAAAAATGTGAAAAGTTGAACGGGACGGGGACCGACACCGCTCACTTTTCGCAGAATTAAAAATGCCTGCTATCCATAGCTTCGATCGGTTGAGAACGAGCTTGTTATTTCTGCGGCGCTGCACGAGTCATCGCATCGAGCTTTGACAGAAAACTTTTGCGTTTGGATTTCATCGATGACATTTTTGAGGGAATACGCGCGCACCTCAGAATTTGTCTGAATCGCGATTCACTTAGCGATACAAATCGATTCCTCAATGACCGATCGACATCGATGTCGTCAAGTGCTGCATTGCCAGAAGATTTGAATGTGAAATTGCCCAAACTGTTTGTGCTGCAAGCCGGCATTCAGAAGTACGAACAGTTGGCATTCAACGCTGGCTGAATTTTTATCCCTCGACTTTTTCTGGCGGACTTGTAACCAAGTTTTGCGACATCCTGCACCCAATTTGATGCAGAAAGTACCGTGGTGACTTTCCCAGCATTGAGTGCGTTCGTTCCACTGCAACTAATTCTTGATTTTTTTAGGTAATTGACAATGCCCACTCCGACGACAACCATCAACCTGCCTGCTGAAGAGTTTATCAACGAGAATTTCGACTTTTCAGTTGTTTTCGACAATACGAGCACCACGGATGTTGGTTACGGACCGTTTTTCGATCTGGTAGTTCCGGATGAAATTACCCTCGGCAGCGCCAACTATCTGGGTGCGCCGATTACCTTAGTCGAATCAGAGTGGAATGGAACGCAGTGGGTACGGGATGGCAACCCAGTTACCGCGCATCCCTACGATACCAACTTGGCATTACCCACAGCAGCCAATGATGGAGATAAGTGGTATGTAGTCGAACTCCCCTTCGGCAGCTTCGTTCCCGAACAGCCTGAAGCGGAGATTACCTTCTCCGGTAATACCCTGAGCTATGATGAGGGCGCAAGAGTTGGAACCCCATTAGAAATTCAATCGCGGGGGGGATTCCGTTACGGGGATGATGAGTTCGATACTCCCGACGATGCCATTCAGGAAGGTAGCACCCGTACCAGCGAAATTACCCCCAAGGTTATCGAACTCACCAAAACGTCCGATGCACCGGAGAAAGAGAGATCGACCGGTGAAAACTTCCCGGTTCTTTATACGTTAACGGTAGACATCGCCAACTTGGAGACGGTGGAAAATCTGACCATCTCCGATGTCCTCCCCAACAATATGGAGTTCCTGGAGTTCGTCGATGTGGCGGGGGGAACGGTGACTCAAGCACCGACAACCGGCGCGCCAGCGAACGGCAATAGCTTTACCATCGATCTCGGTTCGAGAACGGGGACGACTTCCGCAGAGGATATCGTGATTACCTATCGCGCCTACGCACCGGAATTCGATGCCAATAGTGCCGAGGTTATCGATGCCAACAGCGGAGACGACGAACCGGCACTCAACGAATCCCAGGTGACGGGAAACTACAGAGGCACCCCTGTCAGCGATGCAACGACGGATGCAGTGGGTGATGAAGACGACCCGGCAGACTACGAACTGACTCTAAAATCGATCGCCATTCAGAAAGGAGTCAATATCGTCGGTGGTGGCGATGCCGTTCCGGGTAAAGTCCTCGAATACACCCTCGACTTCCAGATTTCCGATTACTTCTCGTTTAAAGATATCAAGATCGAAGATATCTTCTCCGACGGACAGCGGTTTGATAGCAGCTTTGCTCCGACGCTAACCATTTCCGGGAACGACGGTGTCGTGGGGACGACCCAGTTCGAGAATTTTTCTGGGTTAGTTAATGCCGATTCTTCTGCAAGTGGTAACTTCTCCGCAGAAAACCTGACGGGAACCCTAGATACCGGAAATGGGAACTCCACTGGCGATACAACCCTCAACTTCAACGTTTCCGCCGAACTCTTAGCCAACGATAGCGACGGAGTTCTCGATGCAGATGGCATTCTGGTCGGAGATGAGTCGGGATTTGGCAACGGGACTCTAGGAGAAGGGGGAACCACTGGTCGGCTGGTGTATCGCACCATCATCCAAGAGAATTTTAGCGATCGCCATAACGGTTTACCCGGCGACGAAAGTGTTGACTTGGATGACGTCCTCAGAAACGATGTCACCATCAGCGGCACGATTGTCGATGATGATGGTGCTACGTTGCAAGATGAAGCCGATGGTAGCAACGCACAAGTCGTCATTGCCAGTCCCACCAAATCAAAAACAATCTATGCCATCGACGGCGACACGAACGTACCGGCGAATCCGACATTAACCCCCGGTCAAACCGTTACCTATCGGCTGACGATGGAACTACCGGCTGCGGATGCGGAGAACTTAATTATCACCGACTTCTTGCCGTTGCCGGTGTTTGATGCCCTGGAAATTCCCGATGGTGGTGTTGCCGCCTACTCCGGCGCACCTCCCGCTGCCGGGACGATTTCTTTCGGTCCCAACCACACCCTCGATTTGAGCGCTCTCAATTCTTCTCTGAGTGCGCCAACGGTTGATAGTACTGGGGATTCGGCGAACACCCTAGCCATTAATTTCGGGACGTTCGACGATGCCAACTCTCAACCGGCCACCATCGACCTTCTGTTAACGGTGACGGCGACGGATGCCCCATTTGCCGATGGGTTGTACCTCACCAACCAAGCCCAATCTCAAACCGGTAATACGGAAGAGGTGAAGGTTACCGATGCCACGGAAATCATTCAAATCGAACTCACCCAGCCGGAACTGAAGCTGACCAAAGGGGTGGTATCTGAGAACAATCCCAATGATGGTACTTTTGACCCCAGCGAACCGACAGCGTTTAACGTACCCGGTAGTGGCACCTCTTACACTGGTGGGATTAACAGCAACAACCTCGCTTCGGCCAACATCGATAGCAATCTCTCCGGCGTAGATGCGGGGGATTTAGTTACATTTGCGATCGTGGTAGAAAATACCGGCGGTTCCGGTGCGTTCGACCTGAAAATCGAAGATGCATTGCCGCCAGGATTCCAAATTCCCCCAGGGGGTGCGGGACTGAACCTCCAAGTTTTCAACGGCGATGGTACGGCAATTTCTGGTGTAACGGGGGATTTGTTTAGTGGCGGTATTGAAATTCCCGATGACGGTGATGGCGTTATTGACAAAGGACGGAATGGCAGCACCGTTACCAGCGATGGCAGCAACCTGCTAATTATTACCTACGACTTGGAAGTGCTGAGTACGGTTGAGGCCAACCAGCCGTTAACCAGCGAAGCGCAGGTCCTGGAATATTCGGCAGTCGAAGGCGGACACGACTTCACCACAAACCCCAACGATAATAGCAATATTACCAACGATGATTGGGTCGATCCGGCCACCGTTACCATCGATACGCCGGCGATCGCTAAAACCCTTGTCGGCACCGAGGTCACCGGAACCAACAATAACCTCGCCGACGAAGCCACCATCGGGGAAACCCTTACCTATCAGATTCAACTGACGGTTCCCGAAGGGGTGATGAACAATGCCCAAATCGTGGATACCCTCGATCGAGGACTCGAGTTTATCAGCTTGGATAGCGTCTCGTTGACCTCCGGCAGTGGCGTCACGACATCTTTGGGAACCAACGCCATTGACACGGCAAACTTCTCCACCTCGACTTCGGGTAATTTTAGTAATCGTGCCGGTCAGCAGGTGACGATCGACCTGGGGACGCTGACCAATCTGGATACCACCAATACCACTCCAGAAGTCATTACCCTGGAATATACAGTCCGGATCGCCGATATCACCAGGAACCGTGCAGGTCGCGAACGCAACAACTCCGCAGAAATTATTTGGGATCGTTCTCCGGTAACGCCCATTATCGACGAGGCACAGAACGTAACGATCGTCGAACCCGTCCTGGAAATTACCAACGCCGTGGTGGTGCAAACCCCCGGCAATCCGGCGGATACCGATAACCGAGGTGACGCTGGAGACGATGTCACTTACACCGTTACCATCACCCACACCGGCGGCTCCGATGCCTTTGAAGCGGCTTTAAGCAATCAGCTACCCGATGCCCTCAATCTAGGTAGTGCGACGATCGATAGCGTGACCACGGGAATTGCCGGTGTCGATGCGGGGGATTTCGAGATTACGGCTGCAGGACTCCTGCAATCGACGAATCCCTTCGATATCCCCGTTGGGGAGTCAGTGACGGTAACCGTGACCGGAACCCTGGCAAATACCGTGTCTTCTGGGGGAACGAGCGATTCCCAAGCATTTGTGACCTGGACGAGTCTCGATGGGGATGTGGCTGGAGAACGGACGAGTTACGCCGATGACAGTACCACCTCGATCGAGGTTTTCGCACCCGAACCGATTAAGTCGATCGTTTCCACCTCAGAAGACCATACGACCGGAAATGACGTCGCCGTTGGGGAAATCGTCCGCTATCGCCTGGTGGTGCAACTCTCCGAAGGAACCGATACCGACTTCCACCTGCGGGATAATCTGCCCGATGGGTTGCAGTTTATCAACGACAACACCACCAAAATCGCCATCCTCGATGTCAGTGGCACCAACTTAACCGTTGAAAGCGGTCTGACGGGGGCGATCGTGGGCGCATCCGATCCCACTTCTGTGACGCCGACGTTCGATATGCCGGGCGATCGCATCTCCACTAGCCACACCACCAACGAGGATACCTACAACTCCGGCACCGATGTCATCTTCCAGTTGGGGGATATCACCAACACGGGAGAGAATAGCGGATCGGAGTTTGTCGTTCTCGAATTTAACGCCCTTGTGGTCAACGAAGCCGGGGTTCAAGCCCTCGATAACAGCGACACCAGCGGCGGGACGGCCGATGCGACGGATCTCGACAATACTTTCTCCGTCTTCGCCAACGATTCCACCTTCACCACAGCAATTTCGACCTCCGATCCCGTCACCGTCAGCGTTGTCGAACCCGTCGTCGATCTGAGTGCGGCGATCGAGGGAGACCAACCCAGCGATGCGGGAGACCAATTCACCTATCGCCTCACCGTCACCAATAACGGAGATGCCGAGGCCTTCGATTTGGTGCTGACGGATGCGTTGGGGAATACCGTTAGCGACACCTTCACGGAATTGGTGAGTATTACCCCAGTCGGAGGTACGGGGAGTTCGGCGATTACCGATACGAACACTGCCGGAGATACCGATATTACCTTGGGTATCGACTCCCTGGCCGTCGGTCAAACCCTCACCTTCGATGTGGTGGTGGAACTCACCGAGGATGTCGGCCCCGGTCAGGTAATTACCAACGATGCTGATGTCACCTACACCAGTTTGCCGGGGGATGGTACGGCGAGTAACGCAACGGGTTCCGATCCGACATCGGCAGCCACAGAACGAGACGGTGCAGAAGGTTCTGGAGGGGCGTTAGATGATTTTGCCGATACGGCCAGCGTCTCCACCGATCCCCTCGATACCCCCACCATTACCAAAGCGATTACCGCCACCAGCGAGACAGCCACGGGAACAGGGGTTGATGTTGCAGGGAACGAAGATGTGGCGATCGGAGAAATCGTCACCTACCAACTCACCGTCACTGTCCCCGAAGGAACCACCGATGGTTTGGTTATCACCGACCAAATCCCTGATGGCTTGCAACTGGTCGGTACGCCAACTCTGGATACAACCGGCTTTAGCGGCACTGTCGGTTCCCTCACCCCCGGTGGTGGCAGCAGCAACGGGGAAGATGTCACCTTTTCCCTGGGGCAAATCGTTGCCGACTCCACTGCGGGAACGGCGGGCAATACCTTTACCATTGAGTACCAAGCAGTGGTGCTGGACGTCGAAAGTAACGATAACAATACTGCTCCCCTCGGCGATCCGGCAACCTTCCAATTCATCAATCCCAACGACGGGTCTACGGTAACCAACCAAGCCGTCACCGGGGAACCGGAAGTGGATGTGGTGGTTCCGGATTTGAACATCACCCAAACCCTAACGATTAACGGAACCCAAGCAGGGTCTGGCGATGCGGGAGATACTGTTACGATTCGGTTAGAGGTGGAAAATACCGGAGATGCCACCGCGTTTGAGGTTGCCCTCAACGATTTACTCGATTCCACCAAGTTCGATGTGGATTCAGCAGTTGCAACAGAAACCCCGTCTGGGTTTAGCTTCAACAACAGCACTGGAACCGCTGGCGAAGTGACATTTTCCGGTGGCGATATTCCCGTCAATACCGGTACGCCATTGGTTTTTGAGTTCACCGTACCTCTCCTCGATGCTGTCGAACCCGGAGAAACTCTCACCAGCGAAGCGAACATTACCGAAGCAACGACTATCGAAGATACGCCGACATCGGGTATCGAACGAGATATTGCCGACCCGGACATTGAAGCCAACGACCAGTCTCTGACCATCGAGAGTCCGACTCTGGCGACTCGGTTGGTGGAGACAGAAATTAATGATGCCAACAACGATAATACCGAAGCGGCGATCGGCGAACTGGTTACTTACGAACTGACTCTGACGATTCCCGAAGGAACCACAGCGGCTTCCGTTCTCCGCGATACTCTCGATCCGGGTCTGGCATTTGTCGGATTCACCAGTATCGATTTGGATGGAGCAACTTCCACCACCGTGACCGACGTTGCGTCTCTGACCGCCAATACCGACATCACTAACGACGGTTCGGATATTGCCATCGACCTTGGGAACTTGCTCAACACCGGAGACAACGCCGGAACTCAGACCATCACCATTCAATACCAGGCGGTGGTACAGAACGTCCCCGCGAACCAAGGGGATGGCAACGAAACCAGTCCCTCTCTCAACAACGACCCCTCCTTTAGCTGGGATAACGGTGCGGTTCAAACTATTCAGGAAGATGCGTCTTCGGATAACATCACCGTCATCGAACCGGATTTGCAAATCGTTAAAGATGTGGTTGTCGATAGCTCCGGAACGGAAGGGGATGGCGGCGACTCGGTGGTGTATACGATCGCCATCGAACACACCGGGGACAGCACCGCCGATGCGTTCGATCTCAACCTGACCGATGCGTTGCCTGCCGAGTTCGTTCCTGATGGCAGTCCCATTACCATGGGTGCGGGTAACACTTCCGGTGCCACCGCTGGAGACTTCAGCATCGACGGGAGCAATAACCTCCAAGTCGTCCCCGGCAATATCGACCTCGCACTGGGTCAGAAGCTCGTCCTCGAAATCAGCGGGACGATTCCCGATACCGTCGAGACCGGCGATACTGCCGAGAGCACCGCTACGGTCACTTGGACGAGTTTAGATGGGGAAGTGAGCGATCGCTCCACCCACACCACCACGGGAGATGAAGAACGCACCGGAGACGGAACCGGCGACAACGACTACACCGCCAGCGACAACGCCGAATTTACCATTACCGGCACACCGGAAATTACCACGGAGTTGCTGAGTAGCCAACTCGATAACGGTGTAGATAACGGCAACACCGATGCGGTTCCCGGCGAACTGGTCACCTTCCGCACCACCATAACCGTTCCCGAAGGAACCACCTCCGGCGTGGTGTTGCAAGAACTCCTCGATCCGGGGCTGGCGTTTGTAGAAATCACCCGCATTTTCACTCCACAAGGGGATGTGACCGGTGGATTCGACTTCACCGACGAAGCCGCAGCCAATACAGCAGCGGCTGTGGGAACCAACGGCAGCGACTTCACCCTGAACTTGGGGAATGTGGTCAACTCAGCCAGTTCTGATGGTTCCCCCGAGACGATCGTCATCGAGTACACGGCAGTTGTTCTCAACGATGGGACGAATCAAAGTACCGCTAACGAAAGCGGTCCCACCCTCAACAACACCGCCACCCTCGACTGGACGAACAATCCCACTCCCGGTACACCAATTTCAGATACGTCTGCCACGGAAGTCTCGGTGGTGGAACCGCAGTTGGAAGTTATCAAAGATGTGGTGGTACAGACCCCAGGTGATACCTCGGATACAGATAACCAAGGTGATGCGGGGGATATCGTCGTCTACACCATCACCATCCAACACACCGGCAACAGCGAAGCCGATGCGTTTGACGTCAACCTCACCGATGTTCTACCTGCCGGGTTCGTTCCCGATGCCGATGCCATCAGCGTCACCAACAACACCACCGGTAACACCATTCAAGACAGTGATTTCGAGATTTCTGGCGGAACCTTGCAAGTCGGTTACGGCAGCAACATCGACATTCCCGAAAACACGCTGATTACCCTCACCGTCAGCGGTACTCTCGCCGACAGCGTTCAGTCGGGGGAGGAAATCAACAGTCCTGCCCAAATTACCTGGACGAGTATCGACGGCGATGCCACCGACCTCTCGACTTCTACCCGGAATGGAGACGAAGAACGTACCGGTGCAGATGGGGAAGGTGCGGATCTCAACAATTACGCCCACAGCGACGATGCCCCCGCAACGGTCACTGGGGAAGTCAGCATCGCCAAAACCATCACCGACACCAGCGAACCCGATGGCGACACCTCCGGAACCAACGTTGCCATCGGAGAAGTCGTCACCTACCAAATCGCCGTCACCATTCCCGAAGGTTCCACAGAAGGTATCGTCATCACCGACGACCTGCCACCGGGTCTGGCCCTGACGGGAACCCCCACCATTATCGATACGGGATTGGAAGGTTCGGTCTCAGCTTTGAATACCACGGGAGGAACCAACAGCGGCAACCCAATTACCTTCAGCATCGACACCACAACAGCTACGGGAGATAACGACACCGGCAACAACACCTTCATCATCGAATACCAAGCGGTGGTGTTGGACGAACCCGGCAATGTTGATACCACTACCTTGACTGGCGATGCCCAACTCGTTCACAAAGATGCCGAGGGCAATAGGATTGCCACTCCCATCGAACCCCCCAGCGAACCGACGGTGACGGTGGTCGAACCTGTCCTCGAAATCGTTCAAACTCTCGAACTCAACGCAGAAACGGCGACCAATAATGATGATGTGGTTCCCAATGGAGATGCCGGAGATACCGTCACCATCACCCTCGATGTCACCAACAATGGCACCGGTGGGGCGTTTGAGGTGGAAATTCAAGACCTCCTCGACCCGGCTAAGTTCGACCTGAGTACGGTGAACTTCGTCACCACCCCAGCCGGTGTAACAGAGAATGAGAATGCCGACGGTATCAGTTACACCGGCGTGGATATTGCAGCCGGGGAAACCCAGCAGTTCGTGTTCACCGTGGAACTCGCCGATGGGGTCAGTCCTGGGGAAACTCTCAATAACATTGCCACCATCGTTGAAGGCAACACCATCGATGAAACCCCAACCTCTGGGGTGGAACGGGATATTGCCGACCCGGATATCGACTCCAATCCAGAAGCCCTGATTATCAACGGTCCCACTCTGGCAACTCGGTTAGTGGAGACGGAAATTAACAATGCCAACAACGACAATACCGAAGCTGCCATTGGCGAACTGGTCACCTACGAACTGACCCTGACGATTCCTGAAGGAACGACAGCCACTTCCGTTCTCAGCGATACCCTCGATCCGGGTTTGGCATTTGTCGGGTTCACCAGCATCGACCTGGATGGGGCAACGTCCTCTACAGTTACCGACGTTGCCTCTCTGAACACCAATACCAACGTCACCAACGACGGTTCGGATATTGCCATCGACCTGGGGAACCTGGTCAACACCGGAGACAACGCCGGAGACCAAACCATTACGATTCAGTACCAGGCGGTGGTGCAGAACGTTCCCGCCAACCAAGGCGACGGCAGCGAAACCAGTCCCACTCTCAACAACGACCCCTCCTTTAGCTGGGACAACGGTACGGTTCAAACCATCGAGGAAGCTGCGCCTTCAGCGAACGTGACGGTCATCGAACCGGATTTACAAATCGAGAAAACCGTCGAAGTGGATGGTTCTGGAACCGCAGGGGATGGCGGCGACTCCGTGGTGTACACCATCACCATCGAACACACCGGCGACAGCACCGCCGATGCGTTCGACCTCAACCTGAGCGATGCGCTGCCGCCGGAATTCGTTCCCGATGGCAGTCCCATCACCATGGGTGGGGGCAACACTTCCGGTGCCACCGCTGGAGACTTCAGCATCGACGGTAGCAATAACCTCCAAGTCGTTCCGGGCAACGTCGATTTGGGTCTAGGTGAAGTTCTCGTCCTCGAAATTCGCGGAACCATTCCCGATACCGTCGAGACCGGCGATACTGCCGAGAGCACCGCTACGGTCACCTGGACGAGTTTAGATGGGGAAGTGAGCGATCGCTCCACCCACACCACTACGGGAGACGAAGAACGCACCGGTGCAGGTGGAGACAACGACTACACCGCCAGCGACAATGCCGAATTTACCATTACCGGCGCACCGGAAATTACGACAGAACTCATCGGTAGCCAACTCGATAACGGCGTGGATAACAGCAACACCGATGCAGTTCCCGGCGAACTGGTCACCTTCCGGACCACCATCACCGTTCCCGAAGGAACCACTTCCGGGGTGGTGTTGCAAGAAACCCTCGATGCAGGGCTGGCGTTTGTTGAAATCACCAGCATCGATACCCCACAAGGCGACGTCACCGGTGGATTCGACTTCACCGACGATGCAGCGGCGAATACTGCGGCGAGTGTGGGAACTAATGGCAGCGACTTTACCCTGAACTTGGGGAATGTGGTCAACTCCGCCAGTTCCGATGGGTCTGCCGAGACGATCGTCATCGAGTACACCGCCGTCGTCCTCAACGATGCGCTCAACCAAAGCACCGATAACGAAAGCGGTCCAACCCTCAACAACACCGCCACCCTCGATTGGACGAACAATCCCGACCCCAATCCGATTTCGGCGACCTCAGCGGAGGAAGTCTCGGTGGTGGAACCGCAGTTGGAAGTTATCAAAGATGTGGTAGTTAACGGTTTGGGAACCGAGGGTGATGCCGGCGACCCCGTCGTCTATACCATCACCATTCAACACATTGGTAATAGCGAAGCTGATGCCTTCGACGTCAACCTTACCGATGTCTTGCCTGGGGGATTTATCCCCGACAGTAGCCCCTTCAGCATCGGTGGAGGCAATACCGCTACCGTCAATACTACGGACTTCGAGATTGGCGTGGGGAACACCCTGCAACTGACATCCGGCAGCAATATTGACATTGCCCAAGGTGAAGTCCTGGTTCTGCAAGTCAGCGGTACCCTTGCCGACAGCGTTCAGTCGGGTGAGGAAATCAACAGCCCTGCTGAAATTACCTGGACGAGTATCGACGGCGATGCCACTGACCTCTCCGATCGTACCACCACCGGCGATACCGAACGCACCGGTGCAGATGGGGAAGGTGCGGGTCTCAATAACTACGCCCACAGCGACGATGCCCCGGCGACGGTAACTGGGGAAGTCAGCATCGCCAAAACCATTACCGACACCAGCGAACCCGATGGCGACACCTCCGGAACTGACGTTGCCATTGGCGAAGTGGTCACCTATAAAATTGCCGTCACCATTCCCGAAGGTTCCACAGCAGGTATCGTCGTCACCGACGACCTGCCCGCAGGAATGCAACTGACGGGAACTCCCACTATCATCGATACGGGATTTGAAGGTTCGGTTACACCTTTAACCACCACTGGCGGCACCAACAGCGGCGACCCGATTACTTTCAGCATCGATACAGCTACAGCCACGGGAGACAACGACACCGGCAACAACACCTTCATCATCGAATATCAAGCGGTGGTCTTGGACGAACCGGGTAACGTCGATACCACAGAATTAACTGGGGATGCCCAGTTAGTCCATAACGATGCTACGGGAACTCCGATTACCACTCCCATCGAAGCCCCCACGGAACCGACGGTGACGGTGGTCGCACCCGAGTTGACTATTACCCAAACCCTCGAACTCAACGGGAAAACCGCCACCAACAACGATGATGTGATTCCCAACGGAGATGCTGGGGATGCGGTCACCATCACCCTCGATGTAAGCAACACGGGAACCGGTGGGGCGTTTGAGGTGGAAATTCAAGACCTCCTCGACCCGGCTAAGTTCGACCTGAGTACGGTGAACTTCACCAGCACCCCTGACGGAACTGGGAACGTGAATGGCAATGGCATCAGCTATACCGGCGTGGACGTGGCCGTTGGGGAAACCCAGCAGTTCGTGTTCACTGTGGAATTGAACGATGGGGTCAGTCCTGGGGAAACCCTCAATAACATTGCCACCATCGTCGAAGGTAATACCATTGATGAAACTCCAACATCTGGGGTGGAACGGGATATTGCCGAACCGGATATCAACTCCAATCCAGAAGCCCTGATTATCAACGGGCCGATGTTGGAGACTCGGTTGGTTCAGACGGAAATAAACAATGGCGGTGGCAACGGCAATACCGAAGCGGCTGTTGGCGAACTGGTCACCTACGAACTCACTCTCACCATTCCCGAAGGAACGACGGCAACTTCCGTTCTTAACGATGCCCTCGACTCGGGTCTGGCGTTTGTGGAGTTTACCAATATCGAGTTGAATGGCATTACCTCCACCACCGTCAGCAACTTGGCAAGCCTGAATACCAATACCACGGTGGGAACCGATGGCACGGGCTTTAATATCAACTTGGGTGACTTGCTGAATGCCGGAGACCAAGATGGCAACCAGAGCATCACCATTCAGTATACGGCGGTGGTGTTGAACGATGCCGCCAACCAAGGGGAAACCCCTTCAGCCCTCAACAACGATCCCTCCTTTAGCTGGAATGGTGGGGCGAGTACCATCGACGATCCCCTCGCCCCTTCCGACGAGATTTCTGTTGTCGAACCGCAACTGACGATTCAAACGCAAGTCCTCGAAGACCCCACTACACCCGAAGAAAACGTCCGCCGCAACATCGGCGATACGGTGCGGGTGCGGTTAACTCTCTCTAGCGACGATGCGGATGCCTTCAGTTCTGATGCCTATGATGTGGCACTCTCGAACGCACTCCCGGCTGGCGTCACCTTTGCGGGCAACCTCACTTACGTGTCGGGAGTTGCACCGAATCCAGGAACGCTGGCGGAAGCCGGCGGTACGGTGAGTGCGGTCTTCGACGAGTTCCCCGATGGCGGCGAATCGGTTATCGAATTCGATGTCACCCTGGACGGGACGGTGACGGCTGGCGATATTACCGATACAGCCCAGATTACCTACAGTAGCGTCCCCGGCAACCCTGGAGTCATCAGTACCCATAATGCCGCTTCCACCGAACGCACCGGTGATGGCGGACTCAACGACTACTTCGACGACGATCCGGCTTCGATTACTGTCAACCAACCTCCGGAAACGGTAGATGCCCAAGAGTTCGTCGCCCCCAGCGAGACCATCAACGTCCTGAATATGGGCGGCAACGATACCCATGTAGACGATGTTGACGGTACGGTGAATGAATACCGCATCGATACGCTGCCCGATCCCGCCGATGGCATCCTCTATCTGGGCGATCCGGCGACAGGTGGAACCCCGATTAACGTTAATGACATCATCCCCGCCGCCCAAATTGGCAATCTCTACTTCGAGGCAACTCCCGGCTTCGATGGCGGAGAATTTACCTACTCGGCGATCGATAACGAAGGGGGCATCGATCTCACCCCGAATACCGTCACCCTGACGCCGAATATCCGTCCGGAAACTGATGATGCGGTCGATCGCGTTCCGCCCCAAGGCACCATCAGCATTGAAGGCATGGGTGGCAGCGACCCCGACGGGACGGTGGTTGAGTATGAAATCACCTCTCTACCGGGCGACGGAACCCTGTTCTTGGGCAACCCGGCTTCCGGCGGGACTCCCGTTCAAGTGGGCGATCGCATTCCCGCAGGCGACATCGATGACCTGCACTTCACCGCACCGCCAGGATTCACGGGAACCACCTTCGAGTATTTCTCTGTGGATAACGAAGGGGCAACGGATCTGACCCCGGCAACGGTAACCATCGATTCCAACCCCCGTCCGGAAACCAACGATGTCATCAACAACGTTCCCCTGAGTTCCAACGTTCCCCTCACGGGTCTAATCGATCCCTTGGGCGGCAGCGACCCCAACGGTACGGTGGACGAATACCGCATCGTTTCCGTCCCCGATCCGGCGGATGGCGTGCTCTACCTGGGCGATCCCGATGCGGGCGGTACGCCACTGTCGGCGAACGATACGGTTCCGGCCGGTCAAATTAACGACTTATTCTTCCAGTCCACGGGAACCTTCGACGGCGCAACCTTCGAGTACGCGGCGATCGATGATGAAGATGCCCAAGATTTGACCCCGGCGACGGTGACCCTGAACGCACCTCCCGAGACGATCGACTCGAGCGGAACGGTTCCCCCCAACGGTACGATCCAAATCGAGAACCTCGGCGGCAGCGACCCGGATACGATGGTACAGTTCTACACCATCGACAGCCTGCCTCCCGCCGCCGATGGCACCTTATACCTCGGCAGCGCCACCCCCGGCAACGAGGTGCAGGTGGGAGACAACCTCACCCCGATGGAACTGGAGCAACTGTTCTTCACCGCATCGCCCACCTTTACTGGGGGTACCACTTTTACTTACCACGCCACTGACGACCTCGGTTTGCCCGATGCCACTCCGGCAACGGTCACCATTACCTCGATCGATGGCAACATTCCCCCGGAAACCGTCGATAACCTGCAAACCATCGAACCGGGAACCACCGTACCTCTCCCCGTACCCCCCGGTTCCGACTTCGACGGTACGGTGACGGGCTACCAAATCGATACCCTGCCCGACCCCGCAGATGGCGTACTATCCCTCAACGGCACTCCCGTCACGGCCGGGCAAATTATCCCCATCGCCCAAATCGGCAACCTCGTCTTCGAGGCAACCCCCGGTTTCGATGGTGGAGCCTTTACCTACTCGGCGGTGGACAACGACGGCGATGCCGACCCCACCCCGGCAACCTACACCCTGAACGCACCGCCCACCACCGAGGATGTGGACGATCGGGTCAACCCCAATGAGACCTTGCCGCTGACCGCCTTAATCGGCAACGACCCCGATGGCACAGTCGCGAGTTACACCATCGATACCCTACCCCCGGCAGCCGATGGCGTATTGTACTTAGGCGACCCGACTGCTGGCGGAACCCCGGTTAACGCGGGCGATGTTATCCCGGCCGACCAAATCGACGACCTGTTCTTCACCGCCAGCGGCAGCTTCACCGGCACTAACTTCACCTACTCGGCCACGGACGATAACGGCATTCCCGATGCCACCCCCGCCACGGTGATGTTGACTCCCGATGGAGTGAACCTCGCCCCGCAAACGGAGAACGTCGAAGAAACGGTTAACCCCGGCGATACCCTGAATATTCCCGATCTGGGCGGCGACGACCCCGATGGCACGGTGGAAGAGTACCGCATCGATACCCTGCCCGAACCCGAGGATGGCATCCTGTATCTGGGCGACCCCGCTGCGGGCGGAACTCCAGTCAACGAAGGCGATATTATCCCAGCCGACCAAATCGACAACCTGTTCTTCGAAGCCACGCCCGAGTTCGACGGTACGACGTTCACCTACTCGGCGATCGATAACCTCGACGAAACCGACCCCTCTCCTGCCACCGTCACCCTCAATCCGACCAATACCCCGCCGGAAACCGAAGATGGCATCCAAACGGTACAACCGGGTTCGCCGAACCTCTTAGATGTCCCTGGCGGAACTGATGATGATGGCACAGTGACGGGCTACCAAATCGATACTCTGCCCGACCCCGCAGATGGCATCCTCTACATTGGCGACCCCACTTTGGGCAACACCGTGTCGGCCGGTCAAACCCTGACCCCGACACAACTCGAACAGTTGGTCTTTGTCGCCGAACCGGGCTTTGATGGCGGAGAATTCACTTACTCGGCGATCGATAACGATGGTTTGACCGACCCGACTCCGGCGACTTTCACCCTGAACGCACCGCCCCAAACCGACAACTTCACCGGAAATGTCAATCCCAACGACACCCTCAACCTCACCAGCCTAGGAGGCAGCGACCCAGATTCAACGGGTTCGGTGGTCAGCTATACCATCGATACCTTGCCCCCAGCCGCTGATGGCATCTTGTACCTGGGCAACCCAGCTGCGGGTGGCACCCCGGTAACAGCGGAGCAGGTGATTCCAGCAGCGGATTTGGGCGACCTATTCTTCGAGGCAAGCGGCACCTTTACCGGAACCAGTTTCTCCTACTCGGCAACGGACGATACCGGGGCGGACGACCCCACCCCGGCAACGGTAAACCTCATCCCCGATGGCGGAAACGTTCCCCCCACCACTGACGATGTTGAGGAGACCGTTGCCCCCGGCGACACCCTGAATATCCCCAACCTGGGTGGCGACGACCCCGACGGTACGGTAGACGAATACCAAATTACCTTTTTACCCACTGGAGGAACGCTGTATCTGGGCGATCCGACGACGACGGGAGTGGTGATTACCCAAGAGGATATCGATGATGGTTTCTTCGTCGATGTGGCCGATATCGACGACCTGCACTTCATCGCTGACCCCGACTTCACTGGAACCACCTTCACCTATACGGCGATGGATAATGAGGGGGATGAAGACCCCACACCCGCCACCGTCACTCTGAACGTCCCGCCAGAAACCGAAGATGGGGCGCAGGAAGTCACCCCCGGAACGGCAGCAACCCTCGTCGGACTCGGTGGCGACGATCTCGATGGCACGGTAGAAGGCTACCGCATCGATAGCTTGCCCCCGCTGGTGGATGGGGTGCTTTACCTGGGCAGCATCGCCCCCGGTAACGAAATCTTCCCCGGTCAGGTGTTGACCCCCGCTCAAATCGGCCAACTGGTGTTCGATGCCACCAACGACTTCGATGGGGCTAGCTTCACCTACTCGGCGATCGATAACGACGGCATTGTCGATCCCACTCCGGCCACCTTCGACCTGGTTCCCCCCAACGAACCGCCGGATACCGATGATGTCACCGACAACGTCGCCCCGGAAGAGACGATTAATCTCACCGGACTTGGCGGCGATGACACCGACGGGACGATCGCCTACTACACCATTACCTCCCTACCCCCTGGGGAAGATGGCATCCTCTATATCGGCGATCCGGATGTCGAGGGTGTCCCTGTCGAGGTGGGCGATGTGCTCACCCCCGAGCAAATCGAACAGCTTCATTTCACAGCATCCGAGACTTACACCGGCACCAGCTTCACCTACGCGGCGGCGGACGACGATGGGGCATCCGACCCCACTCCGGGAACGGTGACGCTGGGACTGGGTAACTTGCCGCCAGAAACCGACGATGCCATCAACGAGGTGGAAGAAGAGACGACAACTCTACTGACCGGACTCGGCGGCGACGATCCCGATGGTACGATCGACTTCTACACGATTCAAACCCTGCCCACGGAAGGAACCCTCTATCTGGGTAACCCAGCATCGGGCGGTACTCCCGTCAGCGTCGGTCAAACCCTGACCCCCTTTGAAATTACCAACCTCTACTTTGACGCACCGACGGGATACTCCGGCGATAGCAACTTCAACTACATTGCCACCGACGAGGATGGCGAAGAAGATCCCACTCCGGCAACGGTCTTCCTACCCACCCCTGGCGGCAACTTACCCCCGGATACGGAGGATACCTCTGCCACAGCCTTACCGGAAGAAACCATCCAACTCACCGGACTCGGCGGTGACGATGTTGATGGCGGTACGGTACATGGCTACGAAATCCAAAGTCTGCCGACTGTAGGAATCCTCTATGTGGACGACCCGGAAAACGGTCTGACGGAAGTCGAGGTAGACGATGTTCTAACGCCAGAACAAATCGAAAACCTCTTCTACGAAGCCCCCACGGACTTCACCGGAGATACGAGTTTTACCTACTCGGCGATCGATAACGACGGGGCAGTTGACCCCACACCGGGAACCGTCACGATCGCGGCCCTCTCCGATAACATCCCGCCGGATACCGACAACTCCAGTGCCAGCGTACCTCCTGGGGGTTCCGTCAACCTTCCCGACCTCGGCGGCAGCGACTCCGACGGTACCGTTGCCCTGTACCAAATTAATACCCTCCCGAGTCAGGGAACTCTCTATATCGGCAACCCCTCTCTGGGCGTAACGGTAACCCCCGGTCAAATCTTGACCCCCACCCAACTCGAACAGCTCGTATTCCAGGCGCCGCGAGGGTTTAGCGGTTCGAGCTTCACCTACTCGGCCATCGACAACGAAGGTGGCAAAGATGGGACACCGGCAACGGTCACTCTCAGCTCGACTGTCATTCCAGTCAGCCCACCACCGTTCGTCATTGGCGGACCCACTCCGGAACCAGCACCGACACCGCAATCTGACGAACCCACCGTTGCGAATGGAGATCGGGAGGAACCCGCCGAACCCGAAGAACTCGAAACCACGACGGAACCGGAACCCCAAGCCCATCCTGTCGATCCCGACTGCCCGGACTGCTGTCCCGATGCACCGGAACTCGAAGGGGTCTACGTCGCTCCTCCCGAAGCGCTTCCCGGCGCACCGGTTCCTCCGCCTCCAGCATTCGACAGTACGCCGTTCATCCCCGTACCGGAAACGATTTTCAACGGTGGGGATGGCAACGACTCGATCGAAGGAACGAACGCCAACGACGAACTACAAGGGTTTGAAGGAGACGATCGCCTTGAAGGCAGTGACGGCGACGACCTCATCGTCGGCGGCATCTCCAGCCCCACTCCCGTCGGCGACACCCGCGATCGGGATTTCCTCGCCGGTAACCAAGGACGGGACTTCATTGCCGCCAGCGAAGGCAACGACACCGTTTACGGCGGAGAAAATGCCGATGTGGTTCTCGCTGGTAAGGATAACGATCGCGTCTGGGGCGATCGCGGTGACGACACCCTCCTAGGCGAACTCGGCGATGACACCATCTCCGGTGACTCTCAAGACCTGAACGACGGCGAACTCTCCGGCCGAGACCTAATCTACGGCGGTGCCGGAAACGATCGCCTCAACGGCAACGAGAAAAACGATACCGTCTCCGGTGGCGATGGCGACGATTTCGCTCGCGGCGGTCAGGATGACGATCTCGTTTACGGGGATGGCGGAAACGACTCCCTTTACGGCGACTACGGAAATGACACCCTCCTCGGCAGCCTCGGCAGCAACGCCCCCATCGGTGGCGATGAAGAGCGAGACTTGCTCTACGGCAACCAGGGTCGCGACCTGCTCAAAGGCGGTCAGGGCGACGACTCACTCTACGCCGGACAGCAAGACGACCTGGTTTACGGCGGTAAGGATGACGATCTGATTCTCGGGGAACTCGGCAGCGACACCCTATCGGGCGACCTGGGCGATGACACCATCCGAGGCGGCACCGGAGACAGCACCAATCCGGACCTCGACGGCCGCGACCTAATTTACGGTGGTGCCGGAAATGACGCGATTTACGGAAATGAAGGGGACGACACGATTACCGCTGGACATGGCAATGACCTAGCGCGAGGCGGTCAGAACAACGATTTGATGTTCGGGGACGGTGGAAACGACACCATCCACGGGGAGTATGGCGATGACACCATCCTCGGCAGCCTGGGAAGTTCCGCCTCTGCTAGTGCCGACGACGAGCGAGACCTGCTTTACGGCAACCAGGGCAGCGACCTGATTAAAGGCGGCCAGGGTGAAGACACCGTTTATGCGGGCAAGCACGAAGACCTTGTTTACGGCGGCAAGGATGGCGATCTGATTTTCGGCGACCAAGGTAGCGACACCCTATCCGGCGACCTGGGAGACGACACCATCATCGGCGGCACCGGTAACTCGTCCAATCCCGAGGAAGACACGGCCAACGACGTGATTTTCGGTGGCGACGGTCGGGATCTGATGGATGGCAACCTGGGCGATGACACCATTGTCTCTGGCAGCGGCAACGACATTGCTTTCGGGGGTCGGGGAGATGACATCATTTGGGGTGAAGCCGGAAATGACATCCTATTCGGCGACCTCGGCAACGACACCCTCTGCGGTGGCGATGGCGACGATTTCCTCGTCGGTAGCAACGGCAACCCCAACAGCACTGGAGATGGCGACGATCGCCTCTGCGGTGGTGCCGGAAACGACAGCCTGTTCGGAAATGAGGGTAACGACACCCTCGTGGGTGAAGATGGCGACGACTGCATGTTCGGCGGCCAGGGAGATGACACCCTCAAAGGCGGCAACGGAAACGACCTCCTAGAAGGCGATCGGGGCGACGATCTGCTGATTGGCGGCAGCGGCAGCGATGTCTTTGTCCTCCGCGTCGGCGATGGCAGCGATGTCATTGCAGACTTCGAGGTGGGTATCGACTTGTTGGGTCTGGCAGACGGTCTGACCTTCGAGCAACTCACCATTACCCAAGGTCCGGCGGGGACAGTAGTCAGTTTCGGTGCTGAAATACTCGTCACCCTCGAAGGAGTCGCAGCCACTTCAATTACTGCAACCAGCTTCACCAATCGGTTTAAGGGACAAGAACCCGACGAACATGATTGCCCAGATGCCCCCACTCTCGAAGGCGCAACCGTTGCACCCATTCCCGAATTCACCCTGGAAACGACACCGGACATTGAGAACATCCTCATCGGTACTGCAGGCAACGACGGAATTATCGGTAGCGATGGCAACGACTCGATTCGCGGCCTAGCTGGAAACGATCGCGCCGATGGAGAAGCGGGTGACGACGTTCTCGTGGGCGGTCTCTCCAGTGCGGAACCCGTCGGTTCGGACATGGATCGCGACACCCTCTACGGCAACCAAGGAAACGATGTCATCCTCGGTAGCGAAGGAGAAGATTTCCTGTACGGCGGTAAGGATAATGATGTCATCCTTGGCGGCAAGGACAACGACGAAATCGAAGGGGAAATCGGCGATGACACCCTGGCTGGCGAACGGGGCAACGATCGCATCTTCGGCGGCACCGGCGATGCGGAGAATCCCGACACCGGACGCGACCTGATTTACGGCGGTCTGGGGAACGACGAGCTTTACGGAAACCAGGGCAATGACTCGATTTCCGGTGGCTACGGCGATGATATCGCTTTCGGTGGCAAGGATGACGACCTGATTTCTGGGGAGGATGGAAACGACACCCTCGAAGGGGAACAGGGCAATGACACCATCCTCGGTAGCCTGGGCAGCAGCAGCGGCATCGGCAGCAATGGCGATCGCGATTGGCTCTCGGGCAATACCGGAAACGATCTGATTAAAGGTGGTGAAGGCGAAGATACGGTCTACGCTGGCAAAGACGACGACCTCGTTTACGGCGGCAAGGATAACGATGTCATTTACGGCGACCGCGGCCGCGACACCCTTTCCGGCGACCTGGGAGATGACACCATCTCCGGCGGTACGGGAGTTTCTAACAATATCGAAAGCGAGACCGATGGCGATGTCATCTTCGGCGGCGATGGAAACGACCTGATTGACGGTAACCTGGGCAATGACAGCCTGGTCGCTGGAACCGGAAACGATACCGTCAGTGGCGGTCGTCAGGATGATGTCATCTGGGGTGAAGCGGGAGACGACCTCCTATTCGGCGACCTCGGAAATGACACGGTTTGCGGTGGTGTTGGAAACGATACCCTCATTGGCAGCAACGGCAACCCCATGAGTACCAACGACGGGGATGACAAACTCTGCGGTGGTGCTGGAAACGATGTCGTCTTCGGGAACGAAGGCAACGATCTGATGTCCGGCGATGCAGGAGATGACGTGCTACTCGGCGGTCAGGGAGATGACACCTTAACCGGCGGTTCCGGAAGTGACGTCCTCAGCGGCGAGCAAGGAAATGATGTGTTGACCGGTGGTGCGGGAGTCGATCGCTTCGACTTCGCAGCGAATCACGGCATCAACCTGATTACCGACTTCCAAGATGGTACCGATCGCATCGGACTCAAGGGAGGTTTGACTCCCGACCAATTGGAAATTATCCAAATTGACGAGCATACTCAAATTACTGCCGGCGATTTGACGATTGTCTTGTCTGGAGTGAATGCCTCCTCGATCGGTGCTGATGATTTCTTGATTCTCTAATTCTCTATATTTTTTCAGTTGGACTTTTTTCAATTCGACTTTGACTCGATTGCTCTGTCGAGCGAACTTCAATAATCCTTAGATTCTGACCTCCGACTTCTTGCCAGTCGGGGGTTTTTCTTTGCACCGAGGCTAAATTTAAATCTAGGAGAGTTCGTGACAAAATATACAACTCAAACTCGAACGTATACTGGTAAGTTTTGCTTAGGTACGACCCTATTGCTTCTTCCGTAATTATAACCAAGATAAAACCGAGGTGTCAATGAAATTAGTGGGTGAAAAAGGCTTTGTAATAGGTTGTTACAACGATTGGTTTTCTCGATGGCGCTTTTCCCTCCCAAAATATTGAATAAACTCCGTATATTATGACGAGCTATCCGAGCAATTACCGTTCGTCGAAGTGTATATTTTCATTCGACTGAGTTACTTATACAATTTAGAGAGCGATCGTTTTCGATCGGGCAGGAGATCGAGTTGAAGCAACTACAAATAAATCGAGGTGACAACGGCAGTTGATTCGAGAGGATCGTAAATCTGCAATCGACGACCCGCCAGGCTCTTTAAACAGCTCTACGAGTCAGATACAGGGTGGGCACTTTTCTAGTCGTTGTCGGTTAGCGAGTAGCTTTCGGGTTTGCAGTTGGGGCACAAATCTAAAATTCAGAACTCGCGCGAAAAAACGGCTCACCTCACCCTAAAATTCATTGGCAGTAAAATCATCATGGACAGATCGAAATGAGACGAGTTGCGATCGCTAAAGACACCCTCAAAATTCTCGAATCGGGTTGCTATCAAACACCCAGCGGAACTCACATCGATGTATCGTCCGAAATCCGCACTTGTTTGCAGCAAACTCAACCCTACAATCCCGATAAATTATCCGCGATCGAACGCGAAATTCTCTACCATCCTCCGCAGTTTTCCGTGACAAACTTTGACGTCAAAAATGAAACCACGTTAACCGGGGCAAAATGGATGGCAGAATCGGGAGAATTCAAAAAAATTGCCGTGCTCAATTTTGCATCAGCGAAGAATCCCGGCGGTGGTTTCCTCGGCGGCGCACAAGCCCAAGAAGAAAGCCTCGCTCGCAGTTCTGCTCTCTATTTCAGTCTCATGCAATGCCCCCACCACTACGAATTTCATCGGGCAAATCGATCGCTTTTATATTCCCATCGCATCATCTATTCTCCCCATTGCCCGGTATTTAAAACAGATAATGGAACCTTATTAGAACAGCCCTATTTTGTCGATTTCATCACCAGTCCCGCACCCAATGCCGGAGCGATTGCCCGGAATCAGCCGAAGTTCGTTTGCGATATTCCCGAAGTTTTGCGCGATCGCGGTAGAAAAGTCCTCGCACTTGCCGCTCATCATGGCTGCGATGCTTTAGTTTTAGGAGCTTGGGGTTGTGGTGTATTTCGCAACGAGCCGGCGATGGTTGCGCAAACATTTGCCGATTCTTTGTTACCCGATGGGGAATTTTGGGGTCGGTTTAAAAGCGTTCTATTTTCCGTTCTCGATTCGACGAAGAAGAGAAGAATATTTTCTGAGTTCGATCGAAGATTTATAGCACACTTCAAGGACGAGAGAAACAACTCGGAGTATTAGATTTGCGTCTGAAAAGCATATATCTCAGTCTTTCAATATGTCAATCTGATTTACAATATCTTGATTCAGAAAATTTGAAAATATTTATGATTGCAAATTTTTACAATTTCATTACCATATGAATTTTGAATTTTAAAATCAAAAAATATTTTCTCATAAAAGTTTTTATTTTCATTTTTAGCCTTCATTTAAAGATTATATTTTGCTCTTGAGGACTAAAAAAAAAGTTGCTAGGTTGGTGCGACACTCATCCCAAAATGATTTAGAAGTTCACCTTGACCTATGAAAATTCGTTTTAATTTTCTAACCGTTGCCACCAGTTTTATTGTTGGTTCGATCGCCTTGAGTCCAATCCCCGTTCGAGCGGAAATCTTTACTCGATCGTTTTCCGTTCAGATTCAGGGAGGAATATGGGGAGATGGAATCTATTCCGGACAGGAATTTCAAGGATATTTTAGCTACGACGACAAACAAATTTACCAATTTTGGGGTAATACAGGTTTTGCATTAACGGATTTTTCGTTTAATTTTCCTGGATTCTCCGAGTTTCTTCCTGATAGTTTTCCTCAAAATGGTTTTGAAAATGTATTTACTTTTGCCGTTCCAGTTTGGGACGAAACACGGCAAAGTTTAGCGCTATTTTATGCCCCCGGTCCGATTGGTAACGGAGAAAATAATGCTTTCTCTTTATTTGACGATCGCTTTATGTATGGTGAAACGATTTGGTTAGGAAATTCAATGCGAGTCAATGGCTCGGGAATCGTTACCTATAGCGAAGTAATCAATACATCCGTTCCCGAACCGGGAAGTACTGCTGCGTTATTCTCTTTTCTCGGTTTTGGAGTACTTGGGTTGGTGAAGAACAAAACGAGTTAACCGACACGATTCATAACATTTGACGATCGCCACCCAAAGCCCCGCCTGATATCAAGTCGGGGTAAACACCCACAATTAAGCGGCGATGGCAGAGACTCATCTCATTGACATGCACTTTTCTCTCCCCGCAGTTCATCTATACGAATCGAAGAAATAGGTTTTTTCCATTCCCCATTCCCCATGATTGAAAATGTGTAACGAAACCGGCGCGAACTGCTATAGCCATACCACTTTGGCTGCCACGGTCACCGGGGCAGATATCCCCTCACCAACTCAGGTTGACGACTAGTGGCTGTTGAATACAAGCGCCGATCTCAAATGGATTCTACAAGGTTCCGGCTTCTGCTTTCTTGGTTTCCTCTGCTTTCATCCGCAACAATTGCGGTAGGGTAACAAACCGATAGCCTTGTTTTTGCAGCGCCTCAATAATCTGCGGCAGCGCCTGTACCGTCGCCTCTCGCGGACCCCCTCCATCGTGTAAAAGGACGAGTGCCCCAGGATGGATGCCCCCAATCACCCGCTCGGCAATTCCCCCGATATTTAACCTATAGTCGAGACTATCCAAAGACCACATCGCCACCGCGTAATTATTTCGAGCTGCATAGTCCACTAAACCATTAGTCAGAACGCCTCCCGGCGGACGGAACAGCCGAGTTTGTACCCCTGTTAACTCCTTGAGAAGATCCGCCGTGCGTCCGAGTTCTGCGGCAGCCGTCGCATCATCGATGACGTGATAGTCATGGTGCCAGGTATGATTGCCCACGGCGTGACCTTCTTCCACGATTCGCTTCATCAAGTCGGGATAGGCTTCCATATGACTGCCGACGACGAAAAAGGTACTGGGGATTTGGTACTTCTTCAAAATATCCAACACGCGGGGCGTATCGGGCATCGGACCGTCGTCAAAGGTCAACGCGACGACTTTCTCACCGCTGAGCAACTCAACTTTTTCAAAGGTTTGTCCCTGGAACTGAGCCGGAATCGCATAACTATTGGCAGGAGTCAAAGAAGCTTCCAACAGAACCAGTTGAGCGTCGATGGTCTCGAGTTGACTTGCCACTGCTCCTTTGAGCATCGGCACGTCTGAGGGTAGGGGATAAGTTGGAGCTTCATCCGGTACGGACGGCTTGCTAAAAGCAAATAGCTTCTGAGGCAAGGGTTGAAATGCCAATAGCAAAGCACTGAGATTGGCGATACCTGTAAAGAGAAAAAGGTTTCGTAGAGGATGGCGCTGCCGGAGGGGTCGGTTTCGGTATGTCATAGAAAGATCGGTCTATGTCGAGATCGGGTTGGGTGACAGATGTCTCAATCTGTTAACCAGACTTGGGGTGAATCTGCGGTAGCCGCACGAGATGACTCGATCGAGTTTTAACGTTCGAGCTTGGGGTATCTTCGCACAAGTTCGCAGTCAACGACCACCTAAAAGACGAGTCCACTATTAGCATCCAGTCCCATGAGGAACATTCCGCAAATGCTTCATTATTTTGGGTTTCGCGCAAACAGCTTCGGCACGGCAACACTCATTGGCTCGCTCTCGGAAGAGACAACCTGACGAGCAACACGACTGGTTTGCGACGTCTATTGGGCTGGACTATGAATAATTTACCCCGTTATCCGAACAATTCTGTCGCCGTCTCAAAAAATTCGGGTCTCTCGGGGGGATGGAGATATGGGGTGAGGGGGGAAAGCGTCGCCCTTAATCCATTGTTAATTGTTGATTCTCAATTGTCCATTGCAAGCGCCCGGTTCCCCCGATCGGTAAACTATGTTAAATTTAGTTAAGAATATTAGCAAGCTGCTACATTCGCTTGACTCAATTGCGATTGAGCTTACAGCCTATAAGGTTCCCAGAGTCAAAGCTGTGGCTTTAGCATCATTCATTAGAATAGAGGCTAAGTAAAATTTGCTTTACATCTCGTAGAGCGAGTAACGGTTTTTAATTGTGATATAGAGGCGATCGCCGATGAAATCTTCTTGGAGAGTTATATTATTGTGGGCCCTACCGGTTCTGGTTATCGGGTTCTTCCTATGGCAGGGTGCGTTCGGTTCGACGACAGTTGCCGCTGGTAACAATGCCGCCGCCACTCGCATGAGCTACGGACGGTTCCTAGACTACCTGAATGCCGGACGCATTACCAGCGTTGACCTGTATGAAGGGGGACGCACGGCGATCGTCGAGGCGATCGATCCCCAACTCGACAACCGCCTGCAACGGCTGCGGGTCGATCTTCCCAGCAACTCCCCGGAACTGATCGCTCAGCTTCGGGCATCCGACATCAACTTCGATACCCACCCCATCCGCAACGATGGCGCGATTTGGGGATTGTTGGGAAATTTGGTGTTTCCCTTCCTCTTAATCGTCGGTTTGTTCTTCCTGTTCCGTCGTTCGGGTAACGCTCCCGGCGGTCCCGGCCAGGCGATGAACTTCGGCAAATCGAAAGCGCGTTTCCAGATGGAAGCCAAAACCGGCGTTCTCTTCGATGACGTCGCTGGAATCGAAGAAGCCAAGGAAGAACTGCAAGAAGTCGTGACCTTCCTCAAAAAGCCCGAACGCTTCACCGCCGTTGGCGCCAGAATTCCTAAAGGCGTGCTGCTGGTTGGCCCTCCTGGAACGGGTAAAACCCTCCTCGCTAAAGCCATTGCGGGTGAAGCCGGTGTACCTTTCTTCAGCATCTCCGGTTCGGAATTTGTGGAGATGTTCGTTGGGGTAGGTGCGTCCCGCGTTCGCGACCTATTTAAGAAAGCCAAGGAAAACGCACCTTGCATCATCTTCATCGATGAAATCGACGCCGTTGGACGTCAGCGCGGTGCCGGTATCGGTGGCGGTAACGACGAACGGGAACAAACCCTAAACCAACTCCTCACGGAAATGGACGGCTTCGAGGGCAACACCGGCATTATCATTATTGCCGCCACCAACCGTCCCGACGTGCTCGATTCGGCGCTGCTGCGTCCGGGACGTTTCGATCGCCAAGTGACAGTAGATGCCCCCGACATTAAGGGTCGTCTCTCGGTTCTGGAAGTTCACGCTCGCAATAAGAAGCTGTCCGATGAAATCGCTTTAGAAGCGATCGCCCGTCGCACCCCCGGCTTTACCGGTGCGGATTTGGCCAACTTGCTCAACGAAGCCGCCATTCTCACCGCACGCCGTCGCAAAGAAGCCATCACCATGGCCGAAATCGACGATGCAGTCGATCGAGTCGTTGCCGGGATGGAAGGTACGCCCCTCGTCGATAGCAAGAGCAAGCGCTTGATTGCCTATCACGAAGTCGGTCACGCCATCGTCGGGACCCTGCTTAAAGCTCACGATCCGGTGCAGAAAGTTACCCTCATTCCCCGAGGACAAGCCCAAGGTCTAACCTGGTTTACCCCGGCTGAAGACCAAACCCTGATTTCCCGCGCTCAAATTCTCGCCCGCATCAAGGGTGCGTTAGGTGGTCGCGCTGCGGAAGAAGCTATTTTCGGCGATTCGGAAGTCACCACCGGTGCGGGGAACGACTTGCAGCAGGTGACGGGAATGGCTCGTCAGATGGTGACGCGCTTCGGAATGTCAGATTTGGGACCGCTGTCTCTCGAAAGCCAGCAAGGTGAGGTATTCTTGGGTCGCGACTTGATGACGCGCTCCGAGTATTCGGAAAAAATTGCCTCTCGCATTGACGCCCAAGTTCGGGAAATTGTCGAGCATTGCTACAAAGAAACCGTGCAAATCGTACAGGACAACCGCTCGGCCGTCGATCGCTTGGTGGACTTGCTCATCGAGAAAGAAACCATCGATGGCGAAGAGTTCCGCCAAATCGTGGCCGAATACACTGAGGTTCCCGATAAAGAACAGTACGTGCCTCAGCTGTAATCGCTCGATTGATAGAAGTGGGATTGGCGATCGCCCTTTCCCCAGATTGAAAACTCAATAGGACGTCAAGGGGGTTCGCCGGTGCGAATCCCTTTTTTTGGCTGAATGCCGATACGACAAGAAATGGGTGGCATCCGATCGCAGCGACCGATACATTGAAGGGTGATGGCGCTTCGCCTCCGGTATTGGGAAACGGTTACGACAAGACCGATCGCATCCGATCTGAGAATTGCGATCGGGGTTGCGCGGCTCGCTCTCATCTGCAGACGTGGCGCTCGATGTGATGAGGTAGGAGGGAGCTGAGGGTATGAAAACCTCGATCGAGACGATCGCTGAAAATCGCGAAACCCACGAACGAATTGCCAAAGCGATCGCGTTTATGCGGCAAAACTATCGAGATAGACCCGACCTAAAAACGGTTGCCGAACAGGTTCATTTGAGCGAATCTTACTTTCAACGCTTGTTTACCAAATGGGCAGGTATCAGTCCCAAGCGTTTCTTGCAAAATCTCACCGTCGAACGGGCAAAATCCAAAATAGCCAGTGCGAAAAGCCTCTTAGATCTCACAGAAGATGTGGGATTATCGAGTCCGGGACGGTTGCACGATCTATTTGTTTCCCTCGAAGCGATGTCGCCCGGTGAATTTAAAGCTGGAGGGGTGGGGTTACAAATTCGCTACGGTGTTCATCCAACCCCATTTGGAAATTGCCTGATTGCGACAACAGCGCGCGGCATCTGTAACCTGCATTTCCTCGACGGAGACGAAGAAGCCGCCGCAGGTGACTTGCAACTCGAATGGCCCGCAGCCGAAATCCTTCGCGCTCCCCAAGCCACCCAAAAAATTTGCGATCGCATCTTCGATCGAGTGGCAAACCGTTGCCCGACTCTGGTTCTTCACGTCAAAGGTACGAATTTTCAAATCCAAGTGTGGCGGGCACTTTTGAGAGTTTCCTTCGGCGACACCACCACCTATGGTAGCTTGGCCCAATCCATAGGAAAACCGACTGCGGCGCGCGCTGTGGGGAACGCCTTGGGTCAAAATCCCGTGGGTTACATCATTCCCTGCCATCGAGTGATTCGAGAATCTGGGGAAATGGGCGGCTATCGATGGGGAGTCGAGCGTAAGGCGGTTCTTCTGGATTGGGAAGCCCGACAAAACCAGAATTTACAGGTTTAGAAATTGAATCGGAAATTGAAGTAGGTGCATCGTGAGAGTCTCAGATTTCATCCAATTATTACTGCTAGCCGCACTCTGGGGGGCTTCATTTCTATTTATGCGTGTTGCCGCCCCGGTGTTGGGACCGGTTTGGTTAATTGAATTTCGAGTCTTATTTGCCGGTTTGGTGTTACTGCCGATTTTGGCGCGATTGCAGCTTTTGGGTCAAATTCGCCAACATTTTCCCACTCTCATCTTCATCGGCGGTTTGAATGCTGCGGTTCCTTACTCCCTGTTTGCATTTGCCGCGAGCTTTCTCCCGGCGGGATTTACCTCAATTTTGAATGCCACCACGCCTCTATTTGGGATCGTCGTCGCTTCCCTATGGCTGAAGGAGAAGTTAACCATCGCCCGTATCCTCGGCTTCGTTTTGGGATTTACAGGGGTAGTCGTTTTGGTCGGATGGAAGACTGTTTCTGCCGAAGCCAGTTTTTTCCTGGCCGTCGCCGCTGGATTACTTGCAGCGTTGATGTATGCCATTGGCGCTCCTATTATCAAATACAAACTCGGCGAAATTCCACCGTTGGTAGTAACCAGCGGCAGTTTTCTGGGGGCAGCATTGCTTCTGCTACCCCTGCTGCCGTTTACCGTACCTCAGGTCATTCCCTCCGTAACGGTTGTTGCATCCACCATTGCCCTCTCTCTTCTCTCAACGGTGTTGGCCTATATTCTCTATTTGCGGTTGCTGCAAAACGTTGGCTCGACCAAAACCCTGACCGTTGCGTATCTGATTCCCCTGTTTGCCATATTTTGGGGAGCAATTATTCTGGGGGAAGCCATCACCCTCTCAACCATCGTCGGTTGCGCGTTCGTATTGCTCGGAACGGCGATCGCCAACGATTTATTTGTCAGTTTGCGGCGCTCGTGAAGTTTCAAGGTCGTCAAACGTAGAGCGGACAGTTTTTCTCACTGGAATTTCACGGTTTCGTTCGATAATAATCCAGGTTAGGGAACTAATCCATCGCGCCAGAGCGGTGATGAGGGTAAAATTCTTACGATCGATTTTCGCTTTTACCATGAATCCTTACACGATTTTCAAAGAAACCCAGCGCCAAAGAGCGAGCGATCGCGCCACTGTTCCTATCCTCAGTAATTGTGAATCGGCCGATCGCCTCCTGATCTTAGTGTGGTCGCAATTGGGGGATTTCGATAGTCTCGAATATGCTTGGTGCCTGCAACGAGAAGCGCAAACACTACAATCCCAGGGCATTACGATTCGGGCGGTGGGAATTGGCGATCGCAATTCGGGATTAAAATTTTGCGACTACACCGGATTTCCCCCAGAGTGGCTATTTGTAGATCCCACGGCCCAACTGCACCAACAATTAGAACTTTATCGAGGGTTATCGTTAAAATTACCCGGTTTATCGAGGGGGCAAAATGCTTGGCTCAACTTAATGTTAATGTGTGCCGGAATAGGCAGTCCGGGGACTTTGGCCGAAGTGTTTCGCGGTTATCGAGGTGACAGGCAAGCCCCCCAATTAATTGACGATCGAGAAACGATTAAGGCTGGACCATTACCGGCTTTTAAAGGTTCATTGTTCAACAGGGCAGGAGGGAGTGGGTTTCAGCGTCCCTTTGAACTGGCCACTTTGCGACTGCGGAACATGACCGAAGTGCTCGGAAACTGGAAAACGTATGTCCCCAATGCTGCGTATATGACCCAACGAGGTGGCACTTTCTTGTTTGATGGTCAAGGAAATTTGCTCTACTCACATCGAGATCGGGGCATTCTCGGTTTTGCGGAAAATATGAGTCGTCCTCTGTCTTTTCTATCCCTGGATTCAAAGGACGGGTTTTAGTTTCTGCAGCCATGGGTTTAAGTCTAAACCCATGGCTACTAATTCTCTAGAAGATAAAAATCTTAGAAAAAATTTTAGAAGAGAACAATAGTGTGAATATTTTCGCATCCGTGCACCTACCAAACTCAGTTCGATCGTCTCGTTCTATTTTCACCCGGACTCTCACACACTCAATCCCTTCAATCGTTGATTGGGAATAGTATCCAATTGCTATAGTTATTGCTTGTTTTTTCGCGTAGAAGGCACTGCGAGCAATTTGCGATCGCGCGATCGCGCCCTCAATCGCCATAGAATAATTTAGAATCGATGGTCGAGTTGCGGACGAAACATGACTGTCGATCGCACTGACCCTCAATCGACTCACGAATTCAAATGACCGACTCAATCGTATCTCCCCAATGGCTTTCCCAACATCTCGACGATCCCGATATTGTCGTTATCGATTGCCGATTTTCCCTCCCCGAACCGGAACTGGGACACGAGCAGTATCAAACCCGCCATATTCCCGGTGCGTTTTACCTCCACCTGAATCGCGATCTCTCCAGTCCCGTGGGTAAGCATGGCGGACGGCATCCCCTCCCAAATCCTTCGGAATTTGCCGAGAAACTCGAAAAAATTGGCATTACCTCCTCCCAAACCCAAGTCATCGCCTACGACGATTCCCGCTTTGCCTTTGCCTCCCGCTTGTGGTGGCTGCTGCGGTATTTGGGACACGAGAAGGTTGCCGTCCTCGATGGGGGATTTTCAAGTTGGCAGCAGGCAGGATATCCCACCAGTAGCGATCGATCGGTCGCCACACCGGGGAAGTTTGAGGTGAATTTGCACCCAGAGTGGGTGGTGGATATCGATACGGTGAAAGCGAGGAAGGATTTGCCAGAGGTGATGCTGGTTGATTCGCGATCGCCCGAACGCTATCGCGGAGAAACAGAACCCATCGATCCCATCGCGGGTAGCATTCCCGGTGCGGTCAATTATTTCTGGCAAGGAGTTACCGATGACACCGGGTTGGCAAAATCGATGGATGCACAGCGCGATCGCTGGCAAGAAACAGCTTCGGCTGAGGAGATTGTTGTCTACTGCGGTTCTGGAATTACCGCTTGCGTCAACTTACTTTCCCTACATTTAGCTGGGATTGAGAAGACGAAGCTCTACGCCGGAAGTTGGAGCGATTGGTGTTCTTATCTCGTTGAGGAGTAGTCTGTTATACCAGTTGCTAGACCAGTTAGGGTATCGTGAGGATGAGCGGGGGGAGCGCAGGGAGCTGGTATAGCCGTCGCCATAGCAATTAGGACACTTGTGAAGGTGGGCTTCGGGAGTACGAGGGGAAAGACTTCGGGCGAATTACACAATTGACTGGTGTTGTCTGAACTCGAATAGCGACTGCTATAAGACGATCGAAGTATCCTCACTAAAGTGGCGACGGCTATACATTACAAAGACAAAAACAGGGATCGACATTTACCTACCCCCGCCTGTATCTTAAAACGACAGACTTACTTAAAGATTTTTAAGCTTTTAAAGCGGGTAACGCGATTCGAACGCGCGACATTCACCTTGGCAAGGTGACGCTCTACCACTGAGCTATACCCGCGAAATTTGAGTACCTTTCTATACTGACAAAAAAATACACCCATGTCAACCTCGCTCGAAAATTTCTTTTTCCCTCGTTGTTCGGGACGAAGCATTGGGAAATCAAACCGTAGGTGCGACCCGGAATGGATCGCCCAAATGCTTAGCCCCTAAATGGGTTGAGTCTTCTTCGTTTACCGAATGACAGCCGTGCGGCGAACGCTATCGAGGGCGGCAACCAGACTGCGAACGGTGGCGATCGCAGCGACTTCGCTATCGAGACGATTGATAGCCGAACCGACGCCTACCCCAGAAGCACCAGCGGCGATCGCCATGGGTGCGGTGACGCTGGAAATACCCGAAGCACACAACACCGGAACCGACACGGTCTGGGAAATTTCGCGGGCGGCGGCGAGGGTGGGGGCAGCTTTTTCAATCAGCCCCAGAGTTCCAGCGTGGGTGGGTTGGCTGCTGGTTCCCCCTTCGGTTTGGATGATGTCCGCACCAGCACGCACCAAAGCTTCTGCCAGCTGTACCTGCTCGTCGAAGGCAAGGATATGGGGAACGGTGACGGAGAGAGTAATATCCGGCAAGAGGGCGCGGGTCTGCTCGGTCAGTTGCAACACCTGGGGCGCTTCAAAACGCATGCCTCGGGCGTAGAAAGCATCAAAGTTCCCAATTTCGATTAAATCGGCCCCGGCTTCCACCGCACTGACAAACTTTTCCGGTTCCACGGCTGAAACGCAGATGGGAAGCGAGGTCAAACTCTTTGCCAGACGGACCAAGTCGGCTGAGGCGGCAATATCGACAAAGGTCGCACCTCCGGCTTCTGCAGCTTTGACGGTAAACGCCACCCGATCGCGATCGAAGTTGGTTAAACCGCTAATGACTTTGAGGGCAGTTCCGCGATCGAAGGCGGGCTGTAGCTGGGAATGTATCGTCATAATTTTGCACGGGACTTACGTCAAACAAATATTGTGACATGGCGGCAGGAGTTGGCGATCGCCTATTGTTGTTTTTTAACCTCAGGCGCAAGTTCCGATGGCTGGGGTCATGGCACGAGAAGATCGGTCGATTTTGACCTAGAAGAAAGAGTACCCCCTGCGGGCACTGTCAAACGTTTTCAAAACCCGCACACTAGAAGTAGTCTGTCAGATTGAGTTCCCTACTTCGGGCAAAAGGAAGATTTTTCCTTGCCCGATTTTTCATATTTGCCCTCAGGGCATCAGTACGATGTTGCCAGATGATTCTCAAGTGACAGGTCCTCTGTGCGGGAGATTCGATCGAGCTTATATTTTGCGAACCACCTGCAAGGCACAAAAATGAAACAGTTCGAGGCTGGAAGCGCAATGTCGTTTGAGAATCCCCCCGATCGTTTCGATCTGCTCCTACTCTTACAGCGTTTCGACCCACCTTGTTGAAGCCCGAGCTTGAGATAGATTGGTGGTGAATTTGTCAACCCTCATGTTTTGCGTAAATTTACGGAATGTGTCGGGGCATGGAATCAATAAGACCTGTAGAACTTTGGACAAAAACTGGGAAGTTTAAGGGGAATTCAGAAAAAAGCGATCGAACTATATTTATTCTTGATATTTTTAGCTTCTGAGTCGATAAAGATACTGATTAACCTCCAATCGAAGTGGAAGCCATCTTCGTAAATTTTTCTATTTCTTCATACTGGTTCTGTTTGTATATTATTTGTGACAAGAAAACTTAAATTCTCTAGTGCTTAGTAATCGATTATGTCAATATTCATTCTCATATCCGGCAGCAAAATCCCCTCTAAGCTGCATTGCATATCTGGCTTTCGAGTTTTATTAGCATCGGAGCTTACACGTTTTATCTACCAATGAACAGATCGGGGTAAGTCTCCTGAATTGAAATTGTTTAGTTTGTTACTCTCCAAAATATTCCCGAAAAACGTAGCCTATTGGGTACCATAATTGAGAACAAAATTTCCAGAGTTTGAGGGTTCCGATCTTCGGAAAATTTATTCTAATTATGCGATCGACTCTCGATCGGAAAAGGGAGAATTTCGTATAGCTTTGCAGAGAAAATATATAGATGGATTGTCGGACTGAAATCTCTAGCGCACAGATATCCAGACGATTGCAATCCCAACCCTTAGCGGTATTCTAAATCCACGGATTTAGAGGCACAGGCGCTCTCAGGGCATCAACATTACTTGTCTAAGGTATTGGTCTAAATCACTGAGAGTTGGCAGAACATTTCAACTCTTTGAATGGCAAACGTTTGAACGAACTCACCAGATAGGTTCGTAGGTTTTTGATGGGGAAATAGACGGATTTCGCTGCTTCGAGACACATGATCTCAAGAGAGAATCACCATGAACATTCAAGAGCATCAGGAATTGAACTCAGACCGCGTTTCAACTGATCTTGACGACATTCGAGCAAATGGGGCGATCGTTTTTGTCGACACCTCTGTAGACGATTATTCCAGTCTGATGGCTGGGGTGGTTTCGGGAGTTGAAGTGGTACTGCTGGACTCAATGCGGGATGGGGTGACGCAAATAACCGAACGCTTGCGAAGTTATCCGGACTTTGCCAGCATTCACATCGTTTCCCACGGTTCCCCCGGTTGTTTGTACTTGGGTAACTCTCAACTAAGTTTGAATACTCTCGACGGTTACGCCAGTGACTTACAAACCTGGTTGTCTCCCTCCCTCCTTCTCTACGGTTGCAACGTTGCTGCTGGGGATGCCGGGGCTGAGTTGATCGAGAAGTTACATCGCCTGACAGGGGCTGAGATTGCTGCTTCTGCAAACCGCACGGGTTCTGCTGCACTAGGTGGGGATTGGACACTGGAGATGATGACCCGTCATATTGAAGTTCCATTGGTATTTCAGGCAGAAGTACGAGCCGCTTATGGCTCAGTTTTTGCAACTCCCAAAGGACAGTGGATCGCCCAAGGACCGAGTCCGGCACAGAACGGGCAAGTTGAAAACGTTCAGCCTAATGACGAGGTAATTGGAGCCATTCATACGGTACTAGCTCACCCGGACAATGCCGATATCCTGTATGCTGGAGCCGTCAATGGCGGCATCTGGAAAACAACGAATGCAACTAACAGCACCCCTAACTGGACACCGCTTACTGATGATTTGCCAGGGAACTCCATTGGCGCAATGGAATTCGATCCGACCGATCCTACCCATCAAACGATCGTTGCGGGTATTGGTCACTTCAGCTCTTTCGGCCGACGTGGCGGTCCTTTAACAGGTCTGTTAAAAACCACTGATGGAGGACAGACCTGGACTCAGATCGGAACTGCTGACAATGCGGACAACGATAGTGACGGTTTTGTTGATGAAGCTGATGAAACCCTGCTGTCGGGAAGAAACATTTCTGGTGTTGCTTCTCGCGGAAATACAATCTTGGTTAGCGCGAATAATTTTGGTGGAGGTATTGGTAGCGGTGTCTACCGCAGTACCGACAGCGGTGCTACCTGGAACTTCATTTCCGGCATCAACGGACTCGATTCTGGAGCCGCCTTTGATTTGGTAAGCGATCCAACTGACAACCAGCGCTTCTACGTCTCTGTTCAAGGCGATGGTATTTTTCGGTCTGATGATGGTGGAGTGAGTTGGAGCAACTTATCTGACAATGACACTAGCCTCAATGACTCGATTACCAGATTTGGTAATAACAATGCAGAGATGGCAGTTGCCAGTAACGGTCGGTTGTACGCTGCCATTCTGACAAATGGGCAACCCTCTTATATCGGATTTACAGACAATCCAACAGTCGCCAATCCCACTTGGACTGAAATGGATTTGCCAGTGACCCAAGAAAGTGATGGTGGTTTTGAAGGACTCAATCCCAGGGAAAAACCCGGTGGTCAAGGCGGTATCCATTTTTCAATTATTGCCGACCCGAATAATCCAAATACAGTTTATGTTGGCGGCGATCGCCAAGACTTCCCGTTTCCAAATGCTATAGGAGCTAATGATTTCTCTGGGCGTTTGTTTCGGGGAGATACAACTCAAACGGCTACTAACCCAGGCAGTACGACAAATATTAACTCTCCTCAGTGGCAACCTTTAACTCACAGCCAAGGTGGATTTAATGGGGGCGGAACGATTAGTAACAGCGCACCGCACGCCGATTCCCGCGAGATGACTTTCGATGCCAATGGTGACATTATTGAAGTTGATGATGGTGGGATTTATCGGCGTACGAATCCACAGAATGCGAATGGTGATTGGTTCTCGATTATCGGCAATTTACAGGTGACAGAGCAGCACGATATTGCCTATGACACGATTTCTAACATTATTATCAGCGGCAATCAAGATACTGGAACCACGCAACAAACCAGTGAAGGCTCAACCACTTGGAATAGTGTTTCCACTGCCGATGGAGGCGATGTTGCCGTATCGGTCGATCCGAATAACTCTTCGCAGTCAGTGCGTTACTCAAGCTTTCAAAATCTGGGGTCTTTCACTCGTCGAGTTTATGATGCCTCGAACAACCTAGTTAGCTCTACGATTGTGGGCTTAAATGGTTTCATGGATGATGTGCAGTTTGTCACACCAGTCGTCGTCAATGAAGTTGACCCCAACCGGATCGCGATTGGCGGCGCGAGTAACGTCTACGAATCGTTTGACCAAGGTGATAACGTAACCGTTATTAACACAGGCACAGGTTTTAGTGTCGGCGTTAATAGCTCCGATGGCGATCCAATCGTCTATGGTGGTCGTCGGAATGGGGAAGATAATCCAGACGTACTTTACGTCGGATCTGGATATGATATATTTGCCCGCACCACATCCGATGGGGCATTAGAAAATACTAACTATTCGGGTGGATTCGTCCGAGATCTAGCGCTCGATCGAGATGATTGGATGAGTGCTTTTGCGATCGACGATGACCAAATCTTCCGCACAATTGATGTGAGTAACGACAACGCAGATAATGACGGAGATGGTGAGATTGATGAAGCCAATGAAATTGACTGGCGCGAAATTACAGGTAACCTAGTCGCAGATTTTCGCGATGGCTTTGATTTAGACTTTCGGTCACTTGAATTCATCGATCTTCCCAGTTTTGATGATGCAATTGCAGTCGGAACCAATCGCGGTATTTTTGCATCTCTGAGCAGCACGGATTTCACAGATTGGTTTCAGGTGGGAACTGACCTACCGAATGTCCCGGTTTGGGATCTTGACTACGACATCACCGATAATGTTTTGGTTGCAGGTACTCTCGGACGTGGAGCATGGCTTCTCGAAAATGCTAATGAAGTCCTGATTCCAAATGATATGGTGGATTCTCCAACTTCTGGTGACGACAATCTTACGGGAACTTCTGGAAACGATTCGATCGACGCTCTGGCAGGAAATGACACCGTTGATGGCGGTTTCGGAGAAGATACTCTAAACGGCCAATTTGGAGAAGATCGACTTTTGGGAGGTGCAGACAATGATACTCTAAACGGCGGTTTCGGAGAAGACACTCTCGAAGGGGGCGATGGAAACGATTTACTTAAAGGCAATCGCGACAACGATATTCTTAATGGCAATGCCGGTGACGACTTTCTCCGTGGTAATGCTGATAACGATGAACTAATAGGCTCAAGCGGAAGTGATACTCTATATGGGAATAGCGGAGAAGATATTCTAAACGGCGGTGATGACGATGATTTTCTTTATGGCAATGCTAATAACGAACTTGGTTTTTTCAATAGCTCTGATAGTAATGATGTTCTTAATGGCAATGCCGGTAACGATTTTATCCGTGGTAATGCCGGTAACGACGAACTAATAGGCGAAACCGGACGCGATACTCTAAATGGGAATTTTGGAGACGACACTCTAAACGGCGGTGATGACGACGATTTTCTCAGAGGCGGTCGTGACAATGACATGCTTCTTGGAGAAACCGGACGCGACACTCTTGAAGGCGGTTTTGGAGAAGATACCCTCGAAGGGGGCGATGACGATGATTTTCTCAGAGGCGGTCGTCAAAATGACTTGCTGATTGGGGACGCTGGAGACGATCGCTTAGCCGGTCAGCGGGAAGACGATACGCTCCTAGGCGGACAAGGCAACGACTGGCTCCTAGGCGGACAAGGCAACGACTCAATTTCTGGGGGTTCCGGACGCGATACGTTTGTTTTCGATCGCAACCACGGGACAGATACGATCGCTGACTTTACTGTCGGGGATGACTTCATTGGTTTGAAGGACGGCTTAACCGTTGCCAACCTATCCGTGAGTGTCGTGAATGGTAACACCGAGATTGCTGTGGGTGATGAAACCCTGGCAATTTTGGAAAACCGGAGCTTGTCCATCACCGAGATCGACTTTATCTCGGTCTAAAGCTTCAATTCGTTTTCTCGATACGCTCAGCCTTCGACCTTTCTGGTTGGAGGTTTGGGCGTTGCAACAGCCATCTCCACCATTGACGAAAAACGATCGCGCTTAAGATTTTTTCCGAACCACCTGCAACGCACAAAAATGAAATAGTTCGAGGGTAGAACCGCAATGTCGTTCGAGAATCCCTCTTAACTGAGTAAATAGCGCTTCCCGTTGCGCGGCTTCCAAAGCAATATAAGGAGATAAGGTACTCAACAGTCCGAAATAATCGTCAAGGGGATAGGTGACGTGGCGGGTGAGTTGTTCGGTGACTAAATCTTGGAAATACCCCGAGTCGAGAACCATGCGTCCGAAGCTGCGAAAGTTTTCCTCGTAGGTCGCTTTATCCTCATATCGATCGAGGTTTGGAGCATGGGTTTGGTAGGCGCAGCGCAGAGTTTGGAACAGTTCGCGATCGACCTGAGGAGGCGTATTCCACAGCAAAATCAGAGAACCGCGATCGCCCAACGCCGCAGCAGCCTTGCGACAGGCAATCTCCCGAGGCATCCAGTGAAATGAGGTCGCTGCCAGAACCGCCGAAAATTTCCCGGCTTCCAGGGGCCAATCTTCAAAGGTAGTATTGAGAATTTCCACATTGGGGTAGCGATCGCAGTTTTGCCGCGCCAACTCGCACGCATCGGCACTCGGTTCGAGGCCAACCATCCCTAATCCGGATTTGGCAAAGTCTACCGTCGCCGTACCCGGACCGCAACCGAGTTCGAGAATTGTCCCATCTGAAGGTAATTGCGCAATTTCCAGGGCGCGATCGACCATTTCTCGAGGATAGCGCGGACGGGTGCGGTTGTAAGCACTGGCAACATCGCCATACCAATTTTTCCGGCATTCCGAGGGTCGAGTTTGCGTCAGTTCCTCGTACCACCGCTGCCAGTTATTTTCTGGTTGAGATTCGTTCATGAACGTCAGTTTTATAGCAGTTTCCCCCTTTTTCATTACAGATTTTCAGTCATGGGGAATGGGGAACGGGGAACGGGGAATGGGGAATGGGGTGTGGGGTG
>NZ_JBRJXU010000047.1:0-47523 GCF_057467645.1 Zarconia sp. | reverse complement strand
TGGGGTGTGGGGTGTGGGGTGTGGGGAATCGAAAAGCATCATCGTCGATTCTGGTGAGTCAGAATTGGAGTATCCAATCGTTTACCTTCATCTTCAGGAGTTCGAATCCCTCTTTCCCATCCACCTCCAATAGTGGAATTTCAGCCCCACCGATCGTGACCGCGACTCTGCTTAACCCGCGCTTCACGTTAAAATTAAACAGAGACGAACTGACCTTGAAGCTCCGCTGGAGTCACGTTTGTGACCGCCCCCAAGAAGTCACCACCGCTGACAGAGATTAAAGTGACGCGAGCCAGACCATCTCCATCGGGATCGAGATCCGTCATAGAGATAATACCTTCGTCGATTAAACTTTGGACTTCTGGGGGAATCGTCACCGGTTGCGTTCCGAAGTCCGTGATAATGAGATCGGCTTCTGTAAGTCCGTCCGTTAGCCCGATTCGATCGACTCCCGGTTGGAAATCGAGCAGCAGATCTGCATCTCCACCCAGGGCAGCAATCTCTGCAAATGAGGAAGTATTATCCGCCCTGAGTACGAAGGTATCGCTGCCAGCGCCACCGAGTTGAGCGTCGAGGCCAAAATCTCCATACATCAGGTCGTTCCCATTACCGCCGATGAGTACGTCGCTGTCTTGTCCCCCTCGTAGGGTATCATCTCCATCACCACCCTTGACGATGTCGTTGCCGATATTCCCAGCGACGAAATCATTTCCAATGCCACCATCGATGCTATCGTTATCCCGTCCTCCGAGGATAACGTCATCGCCTTCCGCCCCCAATAGGGTATCCGCACCCCGATTACCAAAGATCGTTTCTCCATCAGAGGAACCAAGTACCGCATCATCTCCATCGAGGGCCCGCAGTCCCAATGGAAAGGGACCCATCAGTCCTGGAGTGAGTTGTACGTTATCTCCGGTGGCGGGGTCGTTTTCTAAATCTAAATAGAGTCCGGGAATTGATTGCGGTGTGGGACTCGATAGAACTTCCATAGTATTTAGGGTGTACGTTGTCTTGAGACGAGTTTAGCTTAGAAATCAGACGAGCGGCTTTCCCTCGAAAGTCCGAGAAAATACGGGTATTTTAAGGCTCGATCGAAGTCTTTCATCTTGCTTGCGTTACCAACAATCGTGCAAAAAAATGTCCGAACCCATCTCAATACCGCTATCACTGCGTACCCTTAGCTCTAAGTATCCAATTTTCCCGTTGGCGATCGACCTTTTGGGCCCTTTTCGACATACCAGCGATACCAGGCACTCGAACTGCGAATCGCCAACCACAGCAGCAACATGGCAATGAACCCCCCCTGTTCCGGTGCGTCAAGGGCGAGTAAAACCAAGATAATACACAGGAAATCCTGAGCAAAAATCGCCCAAATCGGAAAACCTCGCAACCGAAAAAACCAACCCACTTGCACCAACTGCAAAACTAACGCCAGCAAACCACCGATCATACCCAGTAACCCTGCCAGCCAATCGACAATACCGGTGGCGCGTGCCACCGCAACCCCGACGAGGGTTCCAGCAACGGGACTAAAAACGAGCTGCACCAGTTGCACGATGCGCTGTCCGAGTAATTTTTTGGAGGCAAACACTTCAAACAGAGACCAGCTCACGAGAACCCCCACCACCACCTGGGGCTGAATTTGAGACAGCAAAGGGACGTCGAACCAGAGATTACCTCGCAACAGACCAATTAATAACAAAGGCAAGCCAATTCTCAGTCCAGCCGCCGCGGATGCAGAGAGTACGGCTAGGATTTCAACCATAAGATTTTATTTGAACGGTCGGGTTCCACAGTTGGATTCGGATTGACATTCGATGGAGTTGGTAGCGCTCCCGTCAGAAACAATACAAAGAGTCGGGCGAGTGGAAACCGAACGGTTGGAACCTTACTCCTTAGTTTAAACGGTTTAAACCGTCGACTCCGATTCTCCTCCACGGATTTGCCGGCGACGGTGGGCCGATCGCAGCACTCTCACGCGATAGGGATCGGCATCCTTGCGCCAACAGACGCGATGACCGCGCAGTTCGGCACAGTTCTGGCTCAAACATTCCTGCCAGCCGCGATAATGGGCGATCGCGCCGGGACGATCGAGCAGGCCCCAGTTTTCTTCTTGTTGGGAGAGTTTGGCAAACTTGTCGTAGACAGGGTAGTCCGGGGTGACGAGCTTTTCCTTGCGGTGAAGAACCGGGGGATTCTCGCAAGTTTCCCCATCGAAGTAGCGGACTTGCAAATCCCGCAAATCGATTTCCATCGCTGTGTGGAGGGTGGGATGGGGATCGGTATCGAAATCCGGGTAGTACAGATAGGAAATTTTCGGCGTTTGGGTATGAATTTTAATCAGGTTTGCCCATTCCATGCGTCCGATGGTACGACTGGCGCAGCCTTCGTAAATCCGCAACAGGGGATCGAGGTGCGGCAGGGTCCAAACGTGGATCGTTAAAGATTTGGCAGACAGTAAACCGATCGCACTGTCCTGGCAGAGTCGGGCAATTTCGGTCAGATCGCCTACGCTAAAGAGCATTTCTTCAGCCAGGGCTAAAGCTTGTTTGAGACTGCCGAAGAGGGCTTTGATATCCTGCTGGACGGGGGGCGTAAATTGCTTAAGTTGGGGGCGGCGACCGAAGTGGGTGAGGGCGAGGTAGATGAGTAAATCCTGGCGGCGTTTTTCGGCGATCGCTTCCCAGGCTTCTGGTTCGGTAGCTTGCAGCACCAGGTTGAAGGCCCGGCGAAAGGAACCCAATTCGGTAAGAATTTCGGGATGTTGGCTCAGTTCCCCCTTCACCGGCAATCGTCCCCGTTCCCCCACAAACTCCATTAAGGGGGCGAGCAGTTCTCGGGAGTCTTCAAAGGTGCGGCTGGGTTGGCGGATTTGGGGGGCGCGGGTGCGCGATCGAAATCTGGCGGCACGGAAGGTTTCGGCCATCGACTCGTCGCGAAAGACGAAGTAAATCCCCAATGCCACAGGAATGGCATCGACTTCGAGAATGCCATCGATATAGGTTTTGAGTTCCTCTTGTTCGTAGTATTTCTGGAACGTGCGGCGACGGGTAATGACCCCATCTCCAAAGACGACCTGTCCGCGATGGCGATCGCCGATCGCCACTTGCGCCGAAACCACCAGGACTCGTCGGGTCAACTCCCACGCCGCTATCAAAGCGTCTCGCCGTTCCGCCGTATCTTCGATGACGTTAATCACGTAGCCGAGATTGACGATATCCGCGGCTTGTTTGGGAACGTCCGGGGCGTAGTAGGGGTCCCAACCGGCACTTTTATACCCTTGTTTGGCAATGCGGCGTGCGTCTCCCCCATAGCCGCACCCGTAATCGAAAAAGGTGGTTTGCGGTGCGAACAAATCCGCTTCCAGAGTCAAGCGCATGGGGCGGGAAAGTTCTTTACGATCGAGGGCCGCCCGGTGGCGTTCGATTTTGGGAATGGCAACGGTGCCCGACTCGTCGCGACGGCGCACCACTTGATGGTCTTGAATTTCCACCCCGGCATCGTACAAACATCGCTCCCAGTTCGATCGAGTGCCGATATTTTTGGGATTGTCTAGGAGTCCGAAGAGTTCCTCTTGGTGGGTAAGTTGGGCGAAGGTTTCGTAGTGGGGATAGTCGGGGGTGACGAAGGTTTCTTTGCGGTGGAGGATGGGGGGATTTTCGGAGGTTTGGTAGTCGCGATAGCTGACTTGTCCGGTGAGGAACTCCACTTGGATGCTGGCGTGGAGTTCGGGGTGGGGAGCGAGGTCGAATTCTGGGTAGAAGAGGTAGGAGACTTTGGAGAGTTCGTACCCGAATTTGACTAGGGTGGGGTTGTCGAGGTAACCGAGGCGATGGCGGCAGAGGGCTTCGTAGAGACGCAGGAGGGGCGGCAGGGCGGCGATGGCACTGTGGTGAACGTAAAGGGCCCCTGGGAGTTTTTTGCCGATCGCACTTCCCTCGCAATACTCGGCGATAGAGAGGGGGGCGAGAGCATTTCGCAGAGTAGCCCAAGTGATGCCATCGGGTGTGTCGGGATCGATGGCCAGTCCGGCATCTGTTGCTAAGGCGATCGCTTCATCGAGAGCGCGATCGGTGGTGGCTTCGATTGGACTGGAAATGGCGATCGTCATTAGATCTTAGACCCCTCAATACATCCTCCAAGATCGGTTTACCATAAAACTTCGATCGTCTTGGGGAACGTCTTTTTTTCTTAATGAAGGGTATGGGGAAGGGGGAATGGGGAATGGGGAATGGTTAAGCTTGTGTGCCGCTTGTCTTGGGTGTAGGGTGTGGGGTTCTTCTACCCATGACTCGAATCTACATCACCTCGCTGGACTTTCAAGCATCCTTGACCCGTATTGAGGTTAAAACCCTTAATGCGATCGAGTTTCAACTGAACTGAGGGCAAGATGGAATTGAAGTCACTATCGAGGTTACATCATGGGTGGAAATCCTTGGCATTACTTTACTCCTTATCGCGTCGATCTTAACTCTGCCCTACAAGCTCTGCGAGAGCAAGAATTTCGGGCAGGTCGTTATGGTTATAGCTACTGGGCAAATCGATGGATTCCCGATTTATTAACAGGAAATGTTGCCGAGACTTTTGCTCTCCTCGAAGACACGATCGAACAGCCTAAACCCGCCAATGAGCTGATTGAGGAATATGGCAGTATAGAAGCTGCGATCGAAGTGGTATTAGAGCAGTTTGGGGAAGGTGGTACGCATTCAATTTTGGATATTATGCGCCTGTCAGAGGAACCAGAAATGGATGCCATCTGCACGATTTCCGAGTCGGAGTTGCAACAGATATTTGGAACGACTCAACCCACGCGAGACAGGGTTGAAGCAATTCTCGTGAAGGAAGAAGAACCGGAATCTTGGCAGATGTTTTGGGATGATATCGGTCGAGGAGAAGGACGCTACATCATTATCTACCAAGGAGGACAACCCTCCGAACTCTTCTTTGCCGGATATTCGTTCGACTAAAGTCTCTTGTGCCCCTCATCTTCCCGAATGTCGCCCAGGCGAATTCCGCGCCTCAAAAATATGGGATATTGAGACAAACTCGATCGAAAATCTGAAACCATGCCAACCCATTCAACTTTGTCTCTACCTCCCATGGGATGCGGAACTTGGGCGTGGGGAAATCGCCTGCTGTGGGGATATGACGAAAGTATGGATGCCGAGTTGCAAGAGGTTTTCAAACTCTGCGTCAGTAACGGCGTGACGTTGTTCGATACCGGGGATTCTTACGGAACCGGGAAACTCAACGGACAAAGCGAGAAGCTGTTGGGACGATTTACCCAGGAATATGCGGGGTTGAATTGCGATCGCATTTGTTTGGCAACGAAACTGGCAGCCTATCCCTGGCGATTGACGCGGGGGGCGATGGTTTCGGCGTGTAAGGCATCGGCAAAACGGCTAGGGCGCGTCGATTTAGCGCAGATGCACTGGTCTACGGCGAACTATTTTCCCTGGCAAGAACGGGCGCTTTTGGATGGGTTAGCAGACCTCTACGAAGCGGGTATTGTTAAAGGAGTGGGATTGTCGAATTACGGAACGAAACGCTTGAAATGGGTTGCTCGAAGATTTCGCGATCGTGGCGTTCCGATTTCTACGTTACAGGTTCAATATTCTCTTCTTTCAACGTATCCGATCGCCGATTTAGGGATTAAAGAGATGTGCGATGAGTTGGGGATTCAACTAATTGCCTACAGTCCTCTAGGATTGGGATTATTGACTGGAAAATATTCCCCAGATAATTTACCTCAAGGTCTTCGCGGGGTTCTGTTTCGGCAACTGATACCGGGGATTCAACCCCTTTTAGAAGTTCTTCGAGAAATCGCTGCATCGCGTGAGAAAACCCCATCTCAAATTGCGATTAACTGGTGCATTTGTAAAGGAACAATTCCAATTCCGGGGGCAAAGACGGTGATGCAAGCAAAAGAAAATATTGGGGCGTTAGGTTGGCAGTTGGATGCTGGAGAAATTGAAGCGTTAGATCGGACGGCGGCGCGGTTAGATAAAGTAATGGTTCAAAATATTTTTCAAACGAAGTAGTTTTTTAAGGTAAGCATTCAGCTTTTAGCGATCGGCGATCGGCTTTCGATAAAAAAGCCGCAAGCATTCGTTGAATCTAGATTTTCTCGACGGAACAAATGAAATTCATCATATTAACCGGTGAGTCCGTTGCCATTTCAGCTTTTGGAGGCAGCATTTAGCTGACAGCTGACGGCTGAATGCAAACCATTTATTATTACTCTTGGGTAATAAACGCATTTTCGAGGAACCAATTCAATCCGGGAATTTCGATCGCAAACAGAAAAGCGACGATCGCCATCAAAAACATGGCATAGTAAGTAAACCCTTTCTCGCGATAAATTGCCTCGGGTTTTTGTGCGGGAGAATCGGGTTTAATGCCCAGATATAAATACCAGGAAAAGAGAATTGCAAATCCCGGCAAACTCAGCAGAAGTTCTATTCTATATTTTACCAGAAAAACCCCTAATAAAAAAGCCGAACAGTTGGCATAAAAAAACGAAAGAACTAGCAAGCTTGTTTCTGTATAAAATTTAAACGATCGCCGGTAGAGTCCTGCGGTATCTGGGTCGCCGATAAACCGATATTCGGCATAGCGCTTGAGACTCATTAAAAACGCTCCCCCCGCCCAATATCCGAGCAGTAAACTCGATGGGGGAATGAGAGTATGGGTGACGATAAACCAGCCTAAAACAAGACGAATGGGATTGTTTATCGATTCTGATATGACATCTAAATAAACTCGATCTTTAGTTCTAAAAGGTTTGACGTTATATAAAAAACCCATCACCGCAAAAAACATTTCCGTCACCAGAAACGGTAGGGAAACCCATCTTGCCAGAGTGAATCCAATTCCCAACAGCAGGAGATACTCCACATACACCCAGCGTCCGGTGACTTTGCCTAAAACCGAAGCGCGATTCTTTTTGATTGGGTGATATTTATCGAATTGTGCGTCAATCCATTCGTTAATCGCGTAATTCGCAGATGCGATCGCACAGGTACTCAAGATTCCCAGGATAAACTGCAGCCAAAACTCGGAAATCGACGTTTGCGTAAAAATAGCCGCCAGTGCCGTACCGGGCAGCAAAAAAACATTTTTAAACCAATGGTCGGGTCGGGCAATTTCGAGATAAGGATGGAGATTTTGGTGGAGATTGCGGTAAAGACTCACTCAGTTTTTCCTTTCAGCTGGTAGATACCTAATAAAGAATCTCCTAAATTCAGCGGAATGACAATTTTTTGCATCCAAGCTGGGGTTGAAATGGGCAACCGAACGGGTAGATACTTTGCCAGACGCTCTAACAAATACTCCGCTGGAAAGTACCAGGTAGGACGAGTCATTTTGACGCACTCGAATCCTGCATTTGCCATAATGCGATCGAGGGTTTTGCGGTTAAAATACCCGATGTGCGCCACCCGAAAATGCCACCACTTCCAACCCAACATCCGCGCCACCCAGGAACTGACATCCGGCGTTGCCACCGCTACGATACCATCGGTTGACAGGATTTTCGCCACCTCAGCGACGACTTCTGCGGGATTGGGAACGTGTTCGATGACATCGATGAGGGTGACAATGTCGTAAGTTTGACGCGGCGTGGCATCGGGAAAGCTACCGGCATAGACGGGAAGCTGATAGTTTTGCGCCTGTTGCTGCAACCAACTCGAAGGTTCGATGCCTTCCGCGTCGTATCCCATTTTCAACGCTGCTTCGACGAGGATGCCGCTACCGGCCCCAATATCGAGAAGTGTGCCATTCGATCGATATTGATGCAAGATTTCGACGAGTTTTTTCGCCTGTAGCATTCGTTCGGCGCGGGTTTCTTCATATCCCACATCTTCGAGTTGTTCGTAGAAACTCAAGACGTTATCGAGACTCGAACATTGAAGAAAGCCGCAATTTTGGCAGCGTTGAATTTCCCCGGTTTGTCCGTAGTGGCTGTCGGTGATGGCGAAAGCTTCGCTGGTGAGATTTTCGGTAATATTTGCCGCTTTCACAACCTGAAGATTGGGGGAGGCACAAACCCAACATGAAGATTCGCCAGAACGAAGAACGGAATTCATTAGATATCTCGAGGAAAAGGGTTAACTGGAGTTTAGACGAAACGGTGCGATCGTCATCGGCATCGACCTCATCTCGGAGCCGATGAGTACTCTTGGGAATGGCAGATGTAAATAAGGAGGATGGAGTGTCACCGGCTGGTTGACTGAGAAAAATTTTGTGGGCTGAAATTTGTGCCCGGAGGGAAGTCGGGTGGGAACTCAACTGAACCCTCACCACACCAATTCTCAAGTTGAGCGCTCGCTCAACTTGAGAAGAGCTACAGGGCAAGTGTTTTTGTCGAGTGTTCTGGCTCCCCGTCCTATGTTCTTTCTCAAAACAATCACTACTCTCCCCAATGGGTGAATGTATTGTATTGAGGCATCTTCGGGCTTTTGAGTTGGGTCAGTTAACCAGCCCAAACACCCAAAACAAAAAACGAGCGCAACTCCGAACAAGCGCGCTTGCAGTTTGGGCTGGCGGTTCTCATTATCCCGTGCGTTCTGCCTTACCCAATATTGAGTGAATTATAGCGGTTTGCGCCAAACATTGACCCCATACAGAATTGGCCGGAAAAATGTGAAAAGCTTGCCGGGATTGCAACCTGGGGTCTACCTTTGAGAAAACCACTGTAGTTAAACCTGGTACGTGGCGAATTGAAAATCGAATACGTGCTAATCCCATGAGTGCTATGGGAAGTTAGTCGAGAACTAACCAGCCGCGACGAATGGCGTGCAACATTCGATCGACTGCGGCTTTTTCTTCTTCTCCAAGTCGGTCTCGCAAAAAAGCAGACTTCAACTCAGAACGATGATCTTGGGTAATCCGACCGGAACACCAGATTTGGAAAAAGACATCGGACGTTGTTCGCTCGAAACGATTGTACAAGTTCATAAGATCGACAGCCTGTAACTTGAACGTCAGCTAGCAGACATCTGAAAATCCTTTGGGTCGATCCCCCATTAGATTTTCTCTATTCGAGGGGGGTCGATCTCAATTGGATAAAGATGCCCAACGATCTTAACTATGAATGATTTTGAGCCAGAGGGAAGTGATACAGTGCCACGATCGTGGGCGATCTTAATCTTCTCACGATGCGATCGCGATCGCATCGACACGATCGAGTGGACCGTTTTGCATGGGGGCATTTCACGTTAATACCTACTATCAAATGGTCCACCCATCCCCACTAGATTTTATATTTGACCGAATCGTTTTTGGCCAAAAATGCTAAAACTCTCGAAAGCGTTAGTCGCTATCGGGAAAAGTGCGTCGAAACTCCTCAATTAAATCGTCCATTTCTTCGAGAGCTTGGTTGACATCAATTCTCAGAGTGCCCAAATCCGATCGTTCTAGGAGGCGCACCAGAAATTCTCGCTTACTTTCGATCGCGGCAATTTGCGATCGAATTGCTGTTTTATCCATTGATTCTTATTTTGTGGCTACATTCTGCTGAAATTGTACCAGTTTCGTCGATCTGGCTTTGGGTATCCCTGGAGTCCCAAATCGGGGACAATCGGTAATGTATCGCTTTAAGTCTCCTGAGTACTCGTGGTGCTCGAAAAGCGCGCTCGTGCTTTTTTGGGTCCGATCGCGTGTTTGAGGAAGACCGCATGAGAAGGCTCGATCGTTTCGCGCCCCCAACCCGTTTTTAAATCGCCATTTTTTGAACTGTATGTTACGTCAAATCTCTCTGGGAAAGTTAGGCATCCGTCTTGGCATTGTGATTACCATCATTGGCTTTGGAGCCTATTTTGCGGACTACGCGACCCTTAATCTTGCCGGATTTTTTTACGGCATTCCCCTGATTCTCATCGGCTTAGCACTCAAATCTGGGGAACTCAAACCCGTCCCCTTCGTACAATCCACCCCAGCGGAGGTACTGACCCTGCGAGAGTCCCAAGCAACGGCCACCCAAAACCAAATTCGCGAGGATATCACTCGTTATCGCTACGGTCAGGACGCCCATTTAGAAGAAGCACTCTCCTATTTGGGACTCGGACAGACAGAGCAGGAAAGACCTGTGGTTGAGGGAATACGAGAGGAGTCCGTAGACGGAGCCTATGCTTTAATTCTGGAATTTGATTCCCCGCTCGTCACCTTCGAGACTTGGCAGGAAAAAACCAATAAGATGGAAAAGTTTTTCGGTCCTAACGTGCAGGTGAAAGTGCGCCAACCTGATGAAGGGATCGTGGAAGTGGCGATTTTGTCGTCAAGTGACTCCCCGGAAAAGACTCAGGCGTGAGATCGAATTTGTTTAAATAACCTGAGTTCGGGATCGAACCCGATCGGGTGAGGGTGGGGTGCCGGGTGTGGGGTTTTGGAAAACGAGGTTTTGCGATCGCCTCACGCCGAGGCTGATGCTCCTCGAGCTTGTATCATCCCTTTCTACCCCATTGTGGGAAGCCACATCGCCTCACAAACCCTTACAAACCGCCGCTGACGGGGGGAATTAACACCACCTCATCTCCATCCTGGAGTACCGCATCCGGTGCGACAAATTGCAGGTTAACCCCAAATCGAGTCACGTCTCGCCATTGTTCGAGTTGCGGGTGTTCTTGCAAACATCGATCGAGAATGGCACTTGCCGTCGTCCCTGCCGGACATTCCCAAACCACCTCCGCCTCGCCGTAAGCTTCCTGATACGCAGCGAATAGTTTAACGGTAATTTGCATAGTGTTGCTCATCGGGTCATGGGGTGTGGGTGTGGGGTGTGGGTGTGGGGTATGGGGTGTGAGGTTTGGGGTTTTGGGAAAATCTATCTTCCTTGTTTCCCCTTGACCGCGTGCTCCCTCTCCCCTTACCCCTAAAGCCTCCAAAGCCTCCAGGAGGCAACCGTGCCAATCCTGTTACTAACCCCTCGCTCGTTCGTCTCGATCGAATGGGAAAATTATCTCATAGGGAAATATCGATCGACCACCGCTCTCGACTGTCACAACCACTAGTGGACAGTTGAACAACTAGAACGGTGTACCCTCCTGAGTGCAACTGTTACCAACCATAATGAAGATATCGAGAACACCGACATCGACTCCGCAAACTGACATCATGAAATCTTCTCTCAAACTCAAACTCACTGCCCTCGCCACCACTCTGGTTGCTTCCTTCGGCGCAATGGCTCCCGCCGCAGCTAGCCTGTTCGACCAGACAGAAGTTCGCCAAGACGACTTTATCGCGATCGCCTCGCCGGTGGGCCAAACGGGCAACCACCAACTGCTGATTGTAGAACAAGTCTCCGACAGCCGCGACTGCTGGAGCGAAAGTGGCTCTAGCCCGACCCTCGTCGAACCTCTGCTGCTGAACTTCAACTTTTCGGGGATTTGCGGACGCAGCACCGATAGTAACGGCTATTCCATTCGTGCCGGCGGTGAAGATTTAGGCTTGCAGTATCGCCTCAAAATCGTCAAAGAAGATGGTGATATGCTGCTGATGGGTGTTCCCGATCGCCGCAGCAATCCGTCTATCGAAATCGGCAGAGCTTACGGACAAAGCTCGAGCTTCACCAAAATCGTCCTCAATTCCGGATGGCGGTTTGCCAAGCGGAGCTACCAAGGTCGCACCCTCGGTCACGTTTACCTCACCAACGACTTGACCTTGGCCCAAATCGCCGGCATCGATCCCATTGCCGATCCCGTCGATCCCGTCGATCCCGATCCCACCTTCACCTTCCCCGATATTCGCGGTGATATCTATGCCAGCGACATCGAAGAAGCAGTCCGAACTGGATTTATCGCCGGATTCTCTGAAGATAATACCTTCCGTCCCCGCACGGCTCTGACTCGGGAACAACTGGTCTCGATGGTGCTAGAAGGTCTTAAAACCGTTCCTGGCGCAAGTCTCAACATCCCGACCAGCACCTCGGCTCGTCCCTATTCCGACGTAAATGCCTCTCGTTGGAGTGCGGCGAAGATTCAGTGGGCGCGGGATAATAATATCGTCAGCGGTTATCCCGACGGTACCTTCCGTCCCGCTCAAACGGTGACTCGCGCCGAAATGATGGCGGTGTTGCGTCGCGCTTCGGAATACGGCAAGTCGATTCAAGGGTTGACCCCGGAACTCGACCAAAAGCAAGTTCCGCAAAACTTCGCCGATACCACCGGTCACTGGGCAGATGCGCTCGTCGGTCAAATGTCGGCTTACTGCGGCGTTGCCTCTTCTCTCAACGAAACGGGCGATCGGTTCGCACCGGATACCCCCGCACTGCGCAACTACGCGGCGGCGGCGACTCTGCGGGCGCTCAACTGCGTGAAAGCTGAGTAATCGACGGTCATTCGAGCATCTTTGATGTTTCGATCGAACTTTGGGGTAGGAATGTCTTGCATTCCTACCTCTTTGAATGTCTTTTCGAGTTAACGGAGATCTTCTGGCGGGACATCCAATGCTGGGTTCCGATCGAAGAATCCTCGGGGAATCAACTTAAATCCCGAAGTCATCACTGGCATCACCGGCCAATCTTCGGGACGGACAATATGGGTATTCCCCAGGGTGTACCACAAGACGAGATCCTCATTGGCGATCGCATCGTTGTCGGACACATATTCAGGCAAACCTTGACCCGGCTCGCTTTGGTTGGGATAGTCACCCGCCGCATAAATTTCCTCTGGGTCGTACTGAGTCACCCAAACATGGTGATTGAGAAAACCAGCTCGTTGGCGAATTGGGGATTCGCTAGAAGCGTAAGGAACGGTATTTCCCTGTGGAACTAGAACGTAACCGATGGAACCCCCGAGGTCGTTTTGCTTATCGGAACTGACGAAATTCCACTTTCGGCTTTGGCTCAAATCGATATTCCGCATGGCTTGTGCTTCTGTTGTCAATGGGGTGGCTTCCATCACAAAGGCATTGCCATCGGGATTGTCCGACCCGACTGGTAGAGCGTTTACATTCATTTCTACAGCCGAATTAGCGCTACCATCGACATCGAGATCTAATCGAAAATTAAAGAAATGCTGGTGATTCGGTCCGAGAATATTCGGGGCAACCAGTTTGCTGAACCGATCGCTCTGGCTAAGGGCACCGGCATCGGTTGTCGTCGTACCCTTCGGTAGCACAATGCCGGTTTGGAGTAGTTCCACCTCGATGCTGCCATCTTGATGGAAAATCCAATCCATCCCATAATCGTAGTTTCCGATGGTCATGGTCATACCCATCACCAGTTCCCGACTCCTTCTGAGTTCGATCTCGTCCGCAATGTAATCGTAGTGCTGCCAAAGCACTCCCCCATCTCGCTCGTAAATCGCTGCTGCTCCTGGCGCCACAAAAGACTCTCCGAAATCATCTGCAAACACGGCATCGAGCAACACCGCATTTTCCGGTACGTCCTGACCGAGTTCCATCCAATTGGCCAGTCGTCCTAAACCGTATTCCCCAACATCAAAGGCATTGCGGAACACCCATTGGGTATCGGTGTCGGCATAGGGAACCACCATTTCCGATAATCCCCCGCGATACAAAATCGGTCGAAGTTCTTCTCCATCTTGATAGTTGACCTGATGCAGCACCAAACCTTCTCGGGGATGAATGGTATAGCGGAAATTCCAGTTTTGCCAGGTAATCTCATTGCCGGCAATATCAAAGCTGGTTCCTTCCGGTTGCAGAATTCTCAGAGGTTTCGGTGTTTCTCGCGTTTGTTCGACCGCATCGGCAGTGAAGTCAAAATTTTCCTGGGAAAATGGGACGATTCCAGTATCGATAAATGTATCGACGGTCTCGGAATTCAGATTGACGGTTACCAGAAGTCCTTCAATCGGTCGATACCAATTTTGGTCTCCCCCTTGATAGTAGGTAAGAGCGCGAAGCAACCGAGCATCGCTTTCACTTTCTTCTGAGGTGAGGTTTCCAGGGGCCCAGCCATCTACAACAACGCTGTCAAAGTCGGTAATGCCGCGATCGAGCATCGCTTGCTGCCATCGTTCATCTGCTCGAACCACCTCATCGAGAATATCAAATTCTGGTTCGGTAATCAGAGGTTGAGCGCCGGGAATTTCTTCCCAAGAGGTAACCATCCGTGTATTTAAGTCAACGATCGCCTCATAGGTTTGATTCTGCGCTCGGTCTAAAACAACGACAAAGGCTTCCCGTTGAAAATCGCTACCCTCCGTGAATGCAAGTACCTCGCTTTTTGGCGGTTCGAGTAAGTAAACATTGGGGAATAATGCCAAGTCAGTTAGGTTTTGTTGTTCGACGATCGCCGCAACTGCGGTCTCAATTTCTGTGGCCGTTAGGGGGTCTAGGGGATGCAAGATTGTTTCGTCTGAAGTTGACTCTTCGTTACTAACGGCACTGCGACCTTCAGTTTGTCCGAACTCGAGGTAATGTTGGTAGGCGGTAATGAAGTCCGGCACGACTGCCGCAACATCGGAGTGATTCGCAAGATAAAAGTTGGTATCGAACTCGGGGAGCGGGTCGCGATTTTCAACTTGACCGAATGCCAAAAAATGATCGATGGGCGTAGTTACCCCTTCGAGAAAAGCGACTTCTATATCGACATTAGATTGCAAGTAAAACTCTGTATCGAACCGCTCGCTAGGGTCGCGACCTTCTGTTCGACCAAACTGTTGAAAATGTTCGAATCCGTTCGTAAAAGTTCCAGCATTGACAGCTTGAGACACGTCAACATTAAGATCGAGATAATAGCTTTCGTCGAATAAATCAGTCAGTTCTAACAAATTTTCATTCTCCTAGACTGGAAAATTAATGCAAATTAGATATGTCAAGGAAGAATATTTAATAACCTTTTAGAGGTATTAACGATCGAGATGGAAGTTGTAAGCGTAACCTTACAAAGTTTTATGCTCTAATCAACTATTATCACAAAACGATACAAAATGTATCCATTTATATTTTTTTGTGAAATTCTCTTGTTCATTAGGTTCGCAGTCCGGGAGCGGCGCATTTTATTCCAATTTTGAAATTTGTCAAGTTTCAATACAGATGTCAGACTTCAAACCCACCGATCGAAGTGCGATCGTATCCAGTTCGGTTGAATACTTATAATTCACCGTGAAGCGAGCAAGGGAAGCAGGGGAAGCAGGCAATCGCTGAGGGAGAGAATTTGAGAAGAGATTAAGCGTTTGCGCTCAGTTCTAACGAATTATTCGAACTTGATATCGCTCGATCGGCAGCTAGTACAGCGCGGCAGAAATAACTGACCAGCTTTCAAGCGGTGAAAGCTATGTACAGTCAGCATTTTTAATTTTTAGTTTTGCGTGCATCGCGAGCGGTATCGGTTTGAGTCCCGTTCAACTTTTCAAGACGCATTTTTAATGACCCGTAGCGGCACTAGTGCAACACATGAATTCCGAGGGGTTGTAAATTGCTCAAATTCTTGCTCGTCAAGATTTTCAGAATTAAGCGATCTATTAAAACTAGTGGGGTGGAGTACTCGAGAGTATTAGCCAATTCTGCTTTCTGTTCGTAAACTTTTATTAAAAAAATAGTTCGTTTTCCAAAAATATCGTTTATCGAAGAGAAGTCTATCTTGGACAAAATCGATCGCTACTTATTTGGCTTAAATGCGATCGCGGTATTGATGGTCTGCCAGTGTTAAGACAGAAGTACGACCCACTTATCACAGACTCTCTCGACAAAGTTAAAGATGATAAAACGACTCAAGAGACTGAACCTAGGCATTTTTCAAAATAAATGGTTAAATGCCTCTTATTTTCTAATATTTGGGCTGTGGAATATTATTTTTCTGAGCCTCGTTTATATCGGGATTTTACCCTATATTGCCACCGATTTAATTGAAGCGGTGATGGCTGGGGATATCGAACCGGAATTCCTTGTGACAATGGTGGTATTAGTTCTGGTTCCCACCCTCTGTACCATCGGTGGGTTAATCCGCCTGCGCAAGCAACCGATCGAGCTTATGCGCCTTTTTTACGGCGTTGAAGCCCCATTAGTTTGCTTGTTATTGTTGCGGTTGTTTGTTTTTCGAGAACTGACGCTCTGCAGTACGTTAGTATTAGGAACCGCCATTACTTGCGCCCTCGCATTTTGTATCGAACTCTTCGGCGGATATGCCTCTCGCCACCGGCTTCTAGCTTGGATGCAAATGGGAGTTCACACCCTGATGTTTGGTGCGGGAATTTGGGTAGGAGCAACTCTGTTATTCTACGCCGTTCCCGTTGCTGGATATCTGATTGAAGAGTTCTTTACATTTAACTGGATTCGTAACTTCTTCTGGAACTATGGCAATGTAGGCGATTACATTCGCAATGTGCTGGGTTTTCTCCTATTTGTCGTAAGTGCTAGCCTCTTTGTCGCCATGCCATCAGCACTGGCGAGCTTTTACATTTACTCCGGGCAAAAAATTACCAGAGCGTTTGCTTCCCAGTATGGAAAAAATCGAGCATTTCAAGTGGCTATCGGAGTTTTAGTTACCTGGAGCGTTCTCTTTTTCGCCTGGATGCAGCAGCCGCAAATTGAGGTTTTTAAAAAGCTGGCATTTCCTCCTCAAACTGATGCCGAACGGCAAGAACTTTTAGCAGATTCAGATGCGATTCGCGCCGGACTCGTCAATGCTTATTTAGGACCCTATCGCTACCTTTCGACCTACGAACGGCACGATATCATCCACTATCTGTATCAAGACGCTTTCAATTTACCGGACTCGATTACCTGGTCTCTGCAAAATGCCTACAATCTATTGATGTCAGCATTTTTGTATGACGATCGACCTATCTCCGTTCCCATGCCACCATCGACTCATCTTTCCGGAGATATAGAAATTCGTCCGACGACAGAAAAAGCCAAAGAACTATACGCCAAATTCTTTGATATCCCCCTGCAAAAAGCCGAACGGAAATCGATTCAGCACGCTTTGCAATCGACGTTTAACGTAGACCAAGCCAAAGCCGGGGTTCTCAATATCGATGCGGAAAAAGTTTGGGTCAAATCCCAAGAAATTTCCGTCAAACCCGAAGGGGATTGGGCCGAAGTCGAACTCTACGAAGTCTACGAAAATAAAACTGACGAAGTTGAAGAGATTTTCTACTATTTCTCGTTACCCGAAAGTGCGGTGATTACGGGAGTTTGGTTGGGAGATACGGGCATCCGCGACAATCGCTACGTCTTCCAAATTTCCCCTCGGGGCGCGGCGCAGAAAGTGTATAATTCCCAAGTGCAGCGAGCGCGACCCATCGATCCGGCGCTCCTCGAGCAAGTTGGTCCCCGGAACTATCGCCTGCGTGCCTTCCCAATTCCCATTCCCCGGCAACGTTGGGAAAACGAACCCCTCGATCGCCCCACGCAGATGCATCTGTGGCTGACTTATAAAGTGATGCGCCAGGAAGAGGGTTGGGCGATGCCGCAACTCGCCGAAAAGCGCAACGCTTTCTGGACGAAAGAGACCCAGCGCATTCAAAACGGCAAAGCGATCGCATCGAATTCCGAAGATTGGCTTCCCGCTTTCATCCCTGCAGAAGGGAAACCATCGCCAACTCCCCACCAAGTTGAGCTATCTTCCGGGTACGAGGTGTCCGCCAAACCCGTTGCCGATGCAGACTATACCTTCCCTTCTGGCAAGCGGTTTGCCGTGGTTCTCGACGGTTCCCGCAGCATGACGAGTCATCGCCAACAGGTGAAAGAAACCCTCAACTGGCTAAAGCAAAACGGCTTTGCCGACAATCGCATCGATAACAACGATGCGGATTTGTACGTCACTGCAGCCACGGGGGCCGAACCCCAACGCATCGATGACATTCGCCAGTTCGATGCCAAGAAGATGACCTTCTACGGGACGTTGCAACCCCAGCAAATGTTAAAACAGTTTGCCAAATTATCTGGAGATGTGGCTTACGATGGCATTTTGATGGTGACGGATGAGGGGAGTTACGAGTTGGTGGAGGAAAACAAGGATAGCGAGGATGTCGCGGAAATTTCTGCACCCATTTCCGTTCCTTTGTGGATGGTGCATCTGGGTCGATTCTCCGCCGCTTACGACGATCGCACCTTAGCTGAAATTCAAAAAAATGGTGGCGGTGTTGCGGCAAATATTCCCGAAGCATTACAGCGACAGGCGACTCTAGAAGCGATGGATGAGTCGGTGGTGAGTGTGGCCGATGGGTATATTTGGTCGATCGAAAAACAGACCCCGAAACCCTCTACTGAAGCGAAAACCGAACAGGCCACTCCAGAAACTCCAACAGACGATCCCTTCGCACCCTTTGCGGCCCGACAGCTTATTCTGGGATTGAGCCGGCAAATGGACGAAACCACGAACGAAACCGATTTGGCGCAGTTGGATGCCGTCCACGCGATCGCCAAAACCTATAAAATCGTCAGTCCTTATTCTTCGGCGATCGTTTTGGTGAATGACGAACAGCGAGAAGCCCTCAAACAAGCCGAAGGCGAAGGCGATCGATTCGATCGAGCTGTGGAAGATGGCGATGAGAACTTAACCAGTCCCCTGGCGATTCCCGAACCCGGTGTGGGCATTCTAGGTGCATTGGGGACGATCGCTTTTATTGTCATTGCCCGCCGCCGCGTCCGCAAATTCCAATAAGTCGTGAGATAGAGGGTCGGGAAAGGAGAATTGGTAATGAGGAGAAGAAAAATTTGTCAATCGTCATACCTTCTCCCCCCTGCCGCCCTTGCCTCCTCTGCCTCCCCTGCCCCATTTCACCGGAATATAAAAAACCTTACCCGTTAACCAATGCCCCACTCCAATCCGGCCGCAGGTGCTCTGCATTGCGGAGATAGGGATGGCGAACCGGGAGATGGGACTCGGGGAGGTTGGCGTGGAGAAGGAGGCGGATGCAGCGTTGGAGATCGCTGGGAACATACATATGTTGCACGTCCAGAAGCGGTACGGTATCCCAACCCGGTCGTCTGCGGGCGATCGCCGCTGGAAAAATCGCATCTAAATCCCGAGTCACTGAGAACGTCACGCTGATAATTTGTGCCGGATCGAGGGGGTTGTATTTTTCCAACTCATCGAGGAGTTCTGTCACCACCTCTTCGATCGCTTCTTTTGAGTTTGCTGGGGCCGTCGTTGCCCCCCGAATCGCCCGAACTCGCCATTCCACGCCATCATTCTCCTTTTTCGTTACTTCGTCCTTTGTCCCCTGTCTTTTGTGGTTTGTCAACGATCGCGTCCCCCGGTTGATTTTTTCCGGGCAACCCAACGACTCAATTAAGGACGATACATCCACAACGGCAAACCGTTAGCCGCCACTTCAAACTCCAGCCACTGCGCCGTTTCCGAGACCCCAGAGACCGCACGATTGCGACCGAGGATGCGAGAAATCGGGGATTTGGGTTCCTCAATGGTGAAACATTCGGTTTGTTCCGGGTCGAGTTGCGCCAGTTCAGCCGCCCAGCGACGGGCATCTTCCTCGGTTCCCAGGCGATCGACCACTCCTAATTCTAGAGCTTGTTCCCCGGTAAAAATACGACCGTCTGCAAAGCTGCGAACGGTTTCCTCATCGAGGTTTCGCCCTTCGGCGACGGTGGCGACAAATTGGCCGTAGCTGGTATCGATTAAGGTTTGTAAAATTTCTTGTTCCGCTTCAGTGAGTTCGCGATCGAATGACAAAATATCTTTGTACGGGCCCGATTTAATGACTTTAAACGAGATGCCAATGCGATCGAGCAATCGTTCGATATTATTCCCCCGCAAAATCACCCCGATACTTCCCGTAATCGTACCGGGGTTGGCGACGATGTGAGGTGCACCCACACCGATGTAGACCCCACCGGACGCAGAAATATTACCGAAGCTGGCGACAATTTTCGTTTTCTTCTGTAACTGTTTCAGGGCACTGTAGATTTCTTGGGAGTCGCCGACGGTTCCGCCTGGGGAGTCGATGCGCAGCAGCAGGGCTGGAAATTTTCGTTCCTCAACAGTTTTGAGGGCTTTGAGGACTCGCTTGCGCGTAGGAGCAGCGATCGCCCCGGTGATTTCGATCCGCGCGATTTTTTTGCGAAACTTAGAAAACGGCCAAACCATGAACTCTGCGCTACCTAAAAACAAATAATTTCCCAGAATTCCTAGCATAGCGCACTGGGAACATACGCATTCAATACCTACAACCCATTGCCAATCAAAATAAACGGTGCCCAATAGTAGGGGTGAGAGAGGTGTTCGCGGAACGTCTCTTTCGGAGAATCGCTCGCTTCGGAAGGCACACTGTCGAGAATCGGCACGATTTCGATCGCCCCTCGCTGCTCCTGCGTTGGGGTAGAATCTCCGGAAATGAGAGCAATTTGGGCAGCGCGCAAGGCTCTAGCTTTGGTCGTGCCCTCTTGCAGTACCCCGTAAAACTCATTCATCAACGCTTGAGTCCCGCCATCATCGACCGACCACAGAGAAGCGATCGCCCCTCGCGCACCGGTTCGTTGCACCTGATAGCCAAACCCTAAAATTTCCTCGCCGTTGCCCAACTCTCCACCCACCGCCGTCTCGCAAGCACTTAAAACCACCAAATCCACATTGGGAAGCGACCAGGTTGAAAGGTCTCGCAAGGTGACCCGATCGCCATTACCAAACAGGATAAAAGACTCTTCAGGGAAATCCGAGACAAACTCCGCATGGGTAGCCAGGTGAACCACACTATAGTCATCCATGTAGGGAATGGTGGCTTGGGGGCTGAATTCTCGATCGAGCAGTATGGTTGTGCTGGGAATTTCCGCCGCAATATTGTTGACCTCAACTCCGGCAAAGGGGAGTCCATGGAAGCTGAACTGACGAGTTCCGACTTGAAAACTTATATAACCTTTGCTGAAAGCACCAGCTAACACTTCGATCGCTTCATGGGGTGGGGTTTCAAAATCCGTGAGTGACGCAGCTGTGATGTGGTTGATGCGGAAGCGTTGAATCAACCATTCTTGTCGATCGTGCAGCGCGGCAAGTGGAATGTAGCGCAACTGTGCATCTGGGGCGTAGAGAATTGTTTCAGCGCTGGCTTGTCTCAAGTCGTTCTCGATGGGTTGAATCAACCATTGGTAGAGTTGTTGGGCTTGTGCGATCGGATCGCTGTTCGGATTGGTTAATTTGCTGCGAAATTGAGCGATCGCCCGATTCAATTCTTCTCGCGTCACGTTCGCAGTGCGACGAATCGGTGGTGAGTAGGGTGTGACCAGAACCAGTTCGAGACGATCGTCCAGGATTAAGGGGTAGAGGAGAACCGCATTTTCTAGATTCCGCAGATTGTCTTGCAAGGCATTCAGTTGTTCTAAATCCAGATTTTGCCGTCGGGCGGTGCGGCTGAGTCGATCGATGGCTTCAGTCACTTCTGGTCGATCGAGAAATTCATCAAAACTCTGCACCAAATTTTGCTGGTTTGCGACTAATTCCGCAAGGCGTTGCTGTTGAGCCGGAGTGCGATCGCCCGGTGGAATCTCGCGCAGTTGAATCAGTTCTTGTCCCTCAACAATTGCCTGGTTGTAGAGGTCAAGAATGCGTTGTTCGGGTTGCCAGTAGTCTAGGGGTTGAGTGGGGCGATCGCTTCCTCGTACATTTTGTAAGTAATCATCGAGTTCTTGTACTTTGAGCAAATCCAAAACTTGTTGTGCTTCCAAAACTCGATCTTGTTGCAAGAGCAGATCGGCAAGACGACGGTAAAGGTCAGAAACTTTCCGTGCGTAAGATTGCTGTAGTTCTTGAGGTAGCCCTTGGATATCTTTTCGGATTGCTTCAGTAATGTTTACAGCTTGCTTGAAAAATAGAGTTGCTAATTCTAGATGCTCCTGTTTGATGAGTAATTCTCCCATGCTACTGAGAGTAATACCCTCTACTCCACGATCGCCAATCTCTCGAGCAATGAGCCGAGACCGTTGATAGAATTCCATGGCTTTTGTATATTCTTCTAAGCCATGAAAAACACCGGCTCAACCTAATAGAGTGACAGCCTCTGATCGGCGATCTCCAACTTCATTTAGGATGGCAATAGATTTTTGATAGAAAATAATCGCTTGTGAGTATTCTTCTGAAGCATTATAGGCATAAGCTAAGCCAATGAGAGAATAGGCTTCTCCGTGGAGATTATTCTCTTGTTTCGCAATGGTTAGTGACTGCTCGAATAATTCGATAGCTTGGGAATATTTCCCAAATGCACGATAAGCATTTGCTAAAGCCACCAAACAGAAAATTTCCCTTTGGCGATCTCCAATCTCTCGTGTAATTGTGAGAGCTTGTTGATACAACTGGATTCCCTGTTGAAAATCCCCAAGGCTGATATAGGCAACACCCAGTGAAAGTAGCGCTTGAGCCTTGTTGTTTCGATCGCTAGTCTCTCGAGCAATAACTAGGGCTTGGTTATATAACTCAAACGCATCTTGAATTTCTCCCCGATTATGATAGACCCGACCCAGACTCATTAAAATATTTGTTTCTCTTTGAGAGTCTCTCAAGTGTTGTGCTATTGCTAGAGCCTGTTGATAAGCTTCGATCGCTTTTTGAATTTGCCCTAAATTCTCGTAAATCGTCCCTATTTTAAATAAAGAATCTGCTTCCCCTTGGCTGGAGTTGACATCCTCGTCGATCGAGCTTTCATTACTCCAAATAGTGATTGGATTCGAGTCTTGGGAGACTGCTTGTCGTGTCATCTTCCGATAAATCTCTGCTGCTTGTTGAAATTGCTCTAATGCTGCTTCATATTGAGCGTTATGGAGCAATTGTTCCCCTTCTTGATACAAGCGATCGGCTTCGGTTTTGAGATCCTCGATTGTTTCTCCCTGTGCCAGAGCTGTTGAGATACCCATAGGAATCTTGGGAAAACTTGAAGAAATCGAGCAAAGAAGTACAGCGGCGATCGTCAAACTGAAGGGATAACATCGAAACAGCATCGTAATTCTCCGGAGGCGATTGAGAAATTCTCTTCAAATTCTATTTCTCAATCGCGTTGTTGCACAAAAAGGCAGACGGGATGATGTGGTAGGGTTGAATCGCCCGATCCAATACCCTCGAAGAAGCATCAATATCGCGTCCGCAACTGGTCTATGAAAGAATTCCAAGGAAAGCACGCCATTATTACTGGAGGTTCGAGTGGTATCGGACTGGCAACGGCCAAGCTACTCGCAAGCCAAGGCGCACACATTTCCATTGTTGCCCGATCGCCCTCTAAACTAGAAGCCGCCAAAGCAGACATCGAGACAGCCAGGGTAAATCCCCAACAGCGAGTCAATATTATCGAAGCCGATATTTCCGATCGCGATCGCGCCGAAGCTGCCATGGAAAAGGCGATCGAACTTGGGGGAGTCCCAAATTTATTGGTAACATCGGCAGGCATTGCCCATCCCGGCTACTTTCTCGAACTTTCCCCCCAAATTTTCGAGGACACCATGGCGGTGAACTACTTCGGTTCCCTCTATTGCGTTCGGGCAGTATTACCGGCGATGCTGCAACAGAAAACGGGACAGATCGTACTCGTCTCCTCCGGTGCGGGTTTAATCGGCGTGTACGGATACACCGCCTACTGTGCTAGTAAGTTTGCCCTGCGGGGATTTGCCGAGTCCCTGCGCGGGGAACTCAACGGAACGGGGGTTCAGATTTCGATCGTCTATCCCCCCGATACCGATACCCCCCAACTCGCCGCCGAAAACAAAATCAAACCCGCCGAAACTAAAGCCATTACCCAAAGTGCCGAAACCTGGCAACCGGAAGATGTCGCGCGAGAAATCCTTACAGGCGTTCTCAAAAAATCCTTTGCCATTTCCCCAGGATGGGAGATGTCATTACTTCAAAAATTGCACAGTGCGATCGCCCCTGGATTGTATTGGTATTTCGATCGACTCGCAGCCAAAGTCCGATCGAATTGAGATCGAAGTGTTTTTTCATCCTCGATACCGTCAGGCGCGGGATAAGACAGTTTCCGGTGACGGTGGGGAACGGGGAACATTTAATTGAATAATTCTCCTCTCCCTTGTCCCCTTGTCCCCTTGTCCCCTTGTCCCCCTTGTCTCCCTTGTCCCCCTTGTCTCCCTTGTCTCCCTTGTCTCCCTTGTCTCCCTTGTCCCCTTGTCCCCCTTGTCTCCCTTGTCCCCTTGTCTCCCTTGTCCCCTTGTCTCCTTGTCCCCTTGTCCCCTCTACCCCCCATCCATGGGAAGATAGAAGCCGATCGTCTACCAGCAAACATTGCTCTCAAAATAGTTATGCCAAAATACGTGATGTGGGGAACCTACTGCGAAGATGTATTGGAGAAGCGCAAACCCTACCGGCAAGCGCACCTCGATGGCATCGCCGCCCAAAAAGAAGCAGGGTTGGTGATTACCCTCGGGCCTACACAAGATGCAACCATGGTCTTTGGCATCTACGACGCAGAAGATGAAGCCGCCGTCCGCAAACTGGTAGAATCCGATCCCTATTGGGAAAATGGCATTTGGACGGAATACGACGTGAAGGAATGGATTCAAGCGTTTTAGGAGAAATCTTGAGTAAATAAGCTAATGCGCATTTAAATTGTATATTCCCAAAACAAGATAAAAATGTGCAATTTTTTGACCTGTCTCCGCGTCTCCGCGTCTCCGTGTCTCCGTGTCAGTCAAACTAGTAAATTAGATGCGTAGCAGCTTATTGAGAGGGCATTTCCAGGTATGAAGTCAGATTCTGTGAAACCGGGATTCGATCGCGAGGCGCTATCTGCCTGGATTTTCCTCGCTCCCGCCCTGATTTTACTGGGAATTTTCGTCTTGTGGCCGATCGCCTATTTGCTCTATCTGAGTTTCACCTCCGGCAGCTTCACCCAAGCGGGGGTACGGTGGGTGGGATTCGAGAACTACTGGCGGTTGCTAGTAACGCCCGATTTCTGGCAAGTCGTCGGTAATACCGTCTATTTCACTATCGCCACGGTGATTCCCAGCCTAATCCTACCGTTGTTGCTGGCGGTACTTCTCGATCGAGCGATCGCTCTCCGGGGTGTCTTGCGAACCGCCTATTTCATCCCCTCGATTACCTCGATGGTGGCAGTGGGGTTGGGGTGGCGGTGGCTGTTCCAAACCAACGGACCGGTGAATGGTATCCTGGGGGCGATCGGCATCGAACCGATTCCCTGGCTGGGTAGTACGGTGTGGGCGATGCCGGTACTCATCCTACTCAGTATCTGGAAGCAGTTGGGTTTCAATCTGGTGGTATTCCTGGCTGGGTTGCAAACCATCCCCGACTCTCGCTACGAAGCCGCCGAACTCGATGGGGCGCGGGGTTGGCAGAAGTTCTGGCACGTTACCTTACCGGGATTGCGCCCAACCCTGGTATTTGCCACCGTCACCACGGCGATTTTCACCTTCCGCAGTTTCGAGCAAGTTTACGTCATCACTGGAGGCGGCCCGCTCAATTCAACCAATTTGCTCGTTTACTACATCTACGAAGAAGCTTTCGGAATGTTTGACTTCGGCTATGCAGCCGCCGGAACGACGATATTACTGATGTTAACCCTAGGATTGGTTTGGTTGCAGTTACGGGTTTGGGGAGAAGAGTAACGTGATGTGGCAATTCTCATCGAATTGTTATGCTAAATGTACTTAACCTCAAAATAATAATGATGATCGATCAAGCCAAATTGTTGACAGTATTAGGATGTTCGAGTTCGGTGGCGTTGATGCTGATGGCGACCGATCCTGCTTCTGCAATGCCAACCGATCGCATTGACAGCCAGATTACTCAGTCAGAAACGATCGCGATCCCCTCAACTCACGCTCAAGGGGACGAACTGCTCGACGCCCTCGGCTGTGGCTGTGCGGTTTGTACGATGAGTCAGCCGGAAACGATGTAATCGAGGAAATTATAGCGGTTCTCATCCTCATGAGGCACAAAGTTTCTGGTTTGAGGGAACGGGGAACGGGGAACGGGGAACGGGGAATAGGGAATGGGAAATCGAATTCAGGTGTACCTCACAGGTCTGAGAATTGCTATATCTTGCTTGAATGGGGCGATTGCGATCGTCCCAATCCTACTGCAGCGCGGCAGAAATAACTACCCAGCTTTAAACCGCCCAAAGCTATATATAGTAAGCATTTTTAATTTTTAATTTTGCGTGCATCGCGAGCGGTGTCGGTTTGAGTCCCGTTCAACTTTTCAAGACGCATTTTTAATTCTGCGTAGCAGCACTACCTTCAACTTTTTTCAATCCACTACATATCTAAAAATCCGTCGTAACGCATCAAAATACGATCGCCAGTCCTTATCTTTTCTTCGGTAGGATAAAAGCTTGAATCCCTTCAGCTCTCAAGTTTTCGACAAGCCATTTCATTTCGACGTGCGTTCCTATTATTACTTCGCCGGGAATCTTTTTTTTGAGATTGGTAATCTCGGATAGTGATAAATTCATCAGCTTGCGTAAGATTTTTGCGGCAACAATTGCCCGATACTCAATTTCTGTAATCTGCAGACACCACGAACCCTCTTGTTCTAAAATCAGCTGTCTCAATTCATCGGGGATATTGCCAATACCATCTTCCTCCATCGCCATGCCGCAATGATGACATCGAGAAGATTGATGCCAAACGAGTTTTCGATCGTCAATAGATTGACCGACATACACGTCGATGTTTTTTTGACAATCTATACAAGGGATTCGAGCAGTTGCCATACTCAAGGAAATTCTCGATCGAATTCAACGAACTATAAATCTTATAGCGGTTTTCATAATGGTAGATCCCAGGCACTTGAAACGGTGTCGGCACGGGGGCACGACCCCTACATCACCGATGTCTTGTCACATTTTTTGCGTGAACTCGCGTTCGGGGTCAATATTTTTGAAAACGGCTGTAAAAAACAGTGGTTTGTTGCCTAGAATCCACTTATTACTTATTACTTATCACTTATTACTTAACTTAAACGATTGTCGGAAATGCCGCCTCCTGTTGGCGAAAACACCGATCTAGACCCAGACGCGAAACTTCCTAAAATAGTGATACGGGAACGAAGCCGATGCGATCGCCCCAAAATTAACAGAATATCGACTTATTTAAAACCGGATGCAACCCACTAACCCCAATCAGTTTACGGAAAAAGCCTGGGAAGCCATTTCCCGCACCCCCGATATTGCAAAAGCCGCCGGGCACCAGAAACTCGAAAGCGAACACCTCTTTAAATCTCTTCTCGAACAAGAGGGTTTAGCCAGCAGTATTTTAAATCGGGCAGGGGCATCGGTGCCGAAAATTCGCGATCGCATTGAAGCCTTTATCGCCAAACAACCGAAAATATCCGGTAGTGGGAGTTCCATCTATTTAGGGCAAAGTTTGGATACCCTACTCGATCGCGCCGATGTCTATCGTAAAGAATATGACGATGAATATATTTCGATCGAACATTTAATTCTCGGGTATCTCAAAGACGATCGCTTCGGAAAAAACCTGTTGAGAGAACTTAAAATAAGTGAATCCCAACTCAAAGAAACGATCGCCCAAATACGAGGTACTCAGAACGTGACCGATCGAGATCCAGAAGGCAAATACGACTCTCTCGAGAAATACGGCCGCGACTTGACGGAAGCCGCACGGCAGGGGAAACTCGATCCGGTGATCGGTCGCGACGACGAGATTCGCCGCACGGTGCAAATCCTTTCTCGCCGCACCAAAAACAATCCCGTCCTCATCGGCGAACCGGGGGTGGGGAAAACGGCGATCGCCGAAGGACTCGCCCAGCGAATCGTCAAAGGAGACGTTCCCGAGTCTCTCAAAGATCGTACCCTCATTGCCTTGGATATGGGTTCCTTGATTGCTGGGGCGAAGTACAGGGGCGAGTTTGAAGAACGCCTCAAAGCCGTCCTCAAAGAAGTCACCGACTCGGAAGGGCAAATCGTTCTCTTCATCGACGAAATCCACACCGTCGTTGGTGCGGGGGCAACCCAAGGGGCAATGGATGCGGGGAACCTGCTCAAACCGATGTTGGCGCGGGGAGAACTCCGGTGCATCGGTGCAACCACTCTCGACGAGTACCGTAAGTATATCGAGAAAGATGCCGCATTAGAACGGCGATTCCAGCAAGTCTTCGTCGATCAACCCAGCGTGGAAGATACGGTATCGATTCTGCGGGGTCTCAAAGATCGCTACGAAACCCACCACAACGTCAAAATTGCCGATAGCGCCTTGGTGGCGGCCGCCACCCTATCGACTCGATATATCAGCGATCGCTTCCTACCCGATAAGGCGATCGATTTGGTGGACGAAGCGGCAGCCAAACTGAAGATGGAGAGTACCTCCAAACCCGAGGAACTCGATGAAATCGATCGCAAAATCCTCCAACTGGAAATGGAGAGACTCTCCCTGCAACGGGAAAGCGATGCGGCTTCCCAGGAACGGTTGCAGCGATTGGATAAGGAACTGGCCAACTTCAAAGAACGGCAATCGGCATTTAACGCCCAATGGCAAGCGGAGAAAGAGGTTCTCGATCGCCGCAAAAACCTGAAAGAGCAAATCGAACGGGTACAGGTGGAAATCGAACAAGCCGAACGCAACTACGATCTCAATCGCGCTGCCGAATTGAAGTTTGGCAAGCTATCCCAGTTGCAGCAGACACTCGACAAAACCGAGGAACAACTGGTGCAAACCCAAAATACCGGTCAATCCCTGTTGCGCGAAGAAGTCACCGAAGCCGACATTGCCGAGATTATCTCTAAGTGGACGGGGATTCCCATCAGCAAGTTGGTGGAGTCGGAAATGCAGAAGCTACTCCACCTCGAAGACGAACTGCACGAACGGGTGATCGGTCAAAACGAGGCGGTGACGGCCGTTGCCGATTCCATTCAGCGATCGCGCGCCGGATTGGCAGACCCGAATCGTCCGGTGGCGAGTTTCATCTTCCTCGGCCCCACGGGGGTGGGGAAAACGGAGTTGGCAAAAGCCCTGGCGGCGTACCTGTTCGACACGGAAGATGCCATGGTGCGCATCGATATGTCGGAATATATGGAGAAGCACACTGTTTCTCGCTTGGTGGGTGCGCCTCCGGGATACGTGGGATACGACGAAGGGGGGCAACTCACGGAAGCGATTCGCCGCCGTCCCTATGCGGTGATTCTGTTCGACGAAATCGAGAAGGCTCACCCGGATGTATTCAATATTATGTTGCAAATCCTCGATGACGGACGGGTGACGGACGCGCAGGGTCATACGGTGGATTTCAAAAACACCGTGATTATTATGACCAGCAACATCGGTTCCCAGTTCATTTTGGATGTGGCGGGGGATGATGCCAACTACGAGGAAATGCAGAATCGGGTAATGGAGGCAATGCGCGCCGAATTCCGACCGGAGTTTCTCAACCGCATCGACGAAACGATTATCTTCCATGCCTTGCGTAAGGAAGAGTTGCGATCGATCGTCAAGTTGCAAATCCTGAATTTGGAACGCCGTCTGGAAGATCGGAAAATGGCACTGAAGTTATCGGATGCGGCACTCGATTTCCTAGTGGAGGTGGGGTACGATCCGGTGTACGGCGCCCGACCGATTAAACGGGCGATTCAGCGGGAGTTGGAAACTCAGATTGCCAAGGCGATTCTGCGGAGTACGTTTACCGAAGGGGATACGATTTTTGTGGATGTGGAGAACGAACGGTTGTCGTTTAAGCGGTTGCCGGCCCAGTTGCTGACGACGAATAATTAATTGTTTGCGATCCCCCCTAACCCCCCTCGATCGGGGGGGAATTGAAATAGTTCCCGAACTAACAAACAGCGCACGCATCCGATGGCCTCCGGATAAATAAACCAGCGCAGTATCCTAGCTTCCCCCTTAAAAAGGGGGAAGGGAGGGGGATCTATTCCAGGAAGACGGGAGGGGAGTCTCCTCTCTCAAGTCGCTGAATCCTGACCAAAAATGAGGTTTTAAAATTATGAGTTCGTCGAAGAAAAAGAATTCTAAGAATAAAATTTACTATCAGGCATTTGGGGTTTTTGTGGGAGTTACCCTGTTGGTGTGGATTCTGCGCGGTATCGGTGCGCTGGGATTTATGCCGGGAATGGTGATTTGGATTCTGATTTTTTTGTCGTTCGGTTCTGGGGCGATCGCCACTTATCAAAGTTCGCGGCGGTGGTAGGGCGATCGGCTTCTAACTGAAATGTATCTGCTATCGGGATATGATATCGGAAACGATCCGAATTCCGATACCTAAAAAATATTTTATATAGTGAAATCATGGCTGGCACAGAACTCATTAATCTTTGAGTATTATTTAACGCTAAATTTCCCTAAAAAAAACCAAATATTATAAAGCAATTTTTGTTTCCCCTACTATTTTCAAATGAGGTCCATTTCGTGAGGGGAACGTCTTTTCTAAAGCTTGCCGAGTGCGTTCTAAATAAATCATCGAAGCCCGATCGCCCGGATTGTGTTGGCAGCATCGATCGAATAAGTCTCGTGCCTCTTCAAATTCACCCATATGATAAAGTACCAATCCTTGCTCGAATATCGTTTTTGTTGCTAATTTCCCATCTCGCAGGTGAGGCGGATCGGCATCAAACACTTCAAACACCGATACCATTTCCGACTTTCCTTTCACTTGCACCCGATCGAGCAGTCGAAAATGATAATCGCTTTGATTTTTCATCGCCAAAAACGTGCGATCGCTAATCAGTAATGATGCACCGTAATTCTTCGTCAACCCCTCCAATCGCGAGGCAAGATTCACCGCATCGCTAATCACCGTGCCATCCATGCGAGTTTGTCCCCCCACGGTTCCCAGCATCAAATCGCCAGTATTAATGCCAATCCCAATTTTTACGGGGGGACGTTCTGGTAGCTGGCGAGTTTGATTGTAACGATTGAGGGTATCGAGCATCGCAATTCCCGCTTTCACGGCATCATCTGCATTCCTGCCAAAGAGCGCCATAATCGCATCGCCGAGGTATTTATCGATAAATCCGCCATTGTCTAAAATCGCCGGTTCCATGCGGGATAGGTAGCCATTAATAAACCGAAAGTTATCCTCTGGGGTCATACTTTCGCTCAAGTTCGTGAACGAACGAATATCGCAAAACAGAATCGACATTTCCTGTTTGACCCCATCCCCGAGTTTGACATCGAGAATGCTATCTTTGTGCAAAAGTTGGAGAAACTGCTGGGGGACGAAACGTTCGTAGGCTTGATTGAGCTTGGACAGTCGCTGTTGGTGTTGGTTCAGGGCATCGATGAGTACGTCTTGTTCTCGCACCCGTTTTTGCAGTTCTGCATTGAGGTGGCGTACTTGGGCTTCGGCTTCGATGCGCTGGGCGACTTCCTCTTGCATGCGATCGTTCGCATCCCGCAGGGCTTTCGTCTTTTCGTCGATGGTTTGTTGCAACAATTCGACGGTACTGTTGAGATCGACGGGATTGAGGGCTTCGAGGAGGGTCGTTTGGGTGATGATGCCCGCGAGATATCCAGCTTCGTCTACCACCACCAAACGCCGAATCCGGTGGAGTTGCATGATTTGATGGGCTTCCCACAGAGAGGTCTTGTGTTGCACCGGTAGCAGGGGACAACTCATCACCTCTCGGACCGGAATCCTTTGGAAATCGAGACCGAGGGTTTTGAACTGGACGATATCCCGTTCGGTGACGATACCGATGGGTTTTTGACGATCGCGACGTTGGGAACCTTCCCCACCTTCGTTGGTTTTCACGTCGCAAATCACGACGCAACTTTTTCGCCGTTGCGCCATTAGTCGGGCCACCTCACCCATACTGCAATGGGAAGGGGCCGTCAGTACTTTGGGCACCATAATGCTCGACACCTGCCGAATTTGCAGCATATCGGCGGGGTTGAGGGCTTGGCGCAAACTGTGAGGAGTGATGACCCCTAAGATTCGACCGGTTTTGTCTACAGCCGGGAGGTGGCGAATTTGCGCCGCCTGCAGTTGGGATAAGATCGCAAACAGATCGGTCTTATCGTCAAGTTCAATCGTCTTCACCTCCGGAGTCATCAATCGCTCGATCGTTACCCCGGTCAAATCTATCTCGTCGCAGGTGACACGCACGACATCTCGTTCCGTGAAAATTCCCAGGAGTCGATCGTCTTCCATTACGAGGACGTAACTTGCCCGAGTCTGACTCATCATGGAAATCGTATCCAGGACTGAGGTCTTTGGAGAAATGACGGTGGGATTCATGTCCAGTGCTTGGGTTATCAGAGTTGGAGAGTCGGAGTTACTCAGTAACATGGATAGAAAAATCGAATTTTGCAAAATACCCCCACCCAACGATCGAGTTAGACTGAGAAACTCAGCTCGACTGAGTACCAAAAAATTCACCCTCGAAGGGTATATATGGGGAATAGCAGTAGATAATGTCGCAAATTCGTCAGCTCGATCTCACTGTAGAAATGACGAGCTGTGACCCTTGGCACACCTGAGGCGGAAGGAAAAAAGAAAGAAAAGGGATCGGGAACTGCAATAAAGCTCTATCTTTTTTCTAACGCAATATCAAAACGTCGAGATCGAATGACAGTAAGTAAAAGAACATCGTTCAGTATTTACTCGGATTCGTCAACGACGATCGACTAAGCCGTAGGGATCGACAGAAGTAGAGATCGAGGACAACTCGGTTTGTATCCTATCTTAAAATTGTAAAATATTGTTATTCAATTGTGGCTGAGGTGTTGGACACCGATGAGGAAATTACCATTGAAAACAATGAATTTTTTATTGGTGTTAACTAGTTAAGCTAAAACTTTATCATTAACAAGTCGATTTCGTCAATCCAAGCATTCATCTCACTCCTTTAAGTCTTCGCCAAAACCGATCTTCCAATGAACGCGATCGCAACTTTATACTGCCTCCGATGGCGATCGAGAGGAAAAATTTCCCTTTTACTCCGCTCGATCGGGTGTTGGAGAATTAAGTTATACGTTGCGAGATTGCATCATGGAAATATCCCTCGATTCCGTCCGTTTTAAGAACATTTGGGTCGCCGTATCTTCGGGATTAGACGCTAAACATTGCGCGAATAAACCTCGGGCGTCTTCTACGTTCCCCAGTTTATAAGAAACGACCCCTTGCTCGAATGTTGTTTTCGTGGCAATTTTTCCGGCTTTAAGTTTAGGTGGATCGGCATTAAAAATTTCAAAAACTGACACCATTTTCGATTTTCCCTTCACTTGCACCCGATCGATAATTCTAAAATTATATCGCTCGTGATTTTTTAAGGAGAAAAACGTGCGATCGCTAATCAGTAAAGATGCACCGTAATGTTTCGTCAATCCTTCAATGCGAGAGGCCAAATTCACCACATCGCCGATCGCCGTCCCATCCATCCGATTCTTTCCCCCCACGGTTCCAAGCATCACATCTCCCGTATTGATGCCGATGCCATTTTGAATGGGAACGTAGCCGGATTCAATTCGCTGTTGGTTATAGTCTTGCAAGCGGTGTAGCATCGAAATTCCGGCGGCAACCGCATCATCTGCACTACCCCGAAACAAAGCCATAATCGCATCGCCGATATATTTATCGATGAATCCGCCATTTTCGAGAATCGCTGGTTCCATTCGAGATAAGTAAGCATTGATAAATTTAAAGTTATCCTCGGGGGTCATACTTTCGCTCAAGCTGGTAAAAGAGCGAATATCGGAAAAGAGAACGCTCATCGTTTGCTTGACTTGGTCCCCCAAAGAAATATCGAGAATGCTATCTTTTTTCAAACATTTGAGAAACTCGTGGGGGACAAAATAGCTGTAAGCCGCGGTCAGATTGGACAAACTTAAATGGGTTTTCAAACGGGCGAGGAGTTCCTGTTTGTTCACCGGTTTGGTAAGGTAATCGTTAGCCCCAGAAGATAAACCTTCGACGATATCGGTGACTTGATTTTTCGCCGTCAACAGTAAAATAGGCAGTTCGTTCGCCGGGAACTTCTCTCGCAATCTTTGACAGACTTCGTAACCGGTCATTTTCGGCATCATCACGTCGAGCAACATTAAATCTGGGTCGAATCCATTCTCGATAACCTCCAACGCTTCAACCCCGTTCGTGGCTTGGGCGATGTCGTAGTTTTCCGGGGAAAGGTGATTCATCAACACCTGCAAGTTCACCGGTTCGTCATCCACGAGTAAAATTTTGAAACCGTCAGCATGTCCCCGATCGGGTGACGGATGGGCGATCGCGTCGGGGAGAGAAATATTCTCCGTCGCACTCAGTCTCGAGTCTTGCAGAGCCAGGGGTGGGGGGTCTGTGGCAATCTCTCGGGAGATGCCCAGGGTAAAGGTAAAGCACGATCCCTCTCCCTCCTGGGAGTCGACCCAAATCTGCCCCCCGTGCAACTGCACCAAATTGCGAGTGACTGCCAAACCTAGCCCCGTTCCCCCGTATTCCCGCGCCGTAGACCCATCTCCCTGCTCGAATTCACCAAAAATGCGATCGAACTTGTCTGGGGAAATGCCGATACCCGTATCGCGCACGCAGATGGCAATCCGATCGGATTCGGGGGTGCCGTAGGCTGAGGCGGATACCTCCACCGTCCCGGACTCGGTAAACTTAATGGCATTACCCACCAAGTTATATAAAATCTGTTGCAGGCGATTTTCATCGGCACTCACCGGGGGCAAATCCGTAGGAACAGCGTTCGCGAGTTGCAAGTTTTTTTTTCCCACGAGAGTGGCTGTTAGGGTCAGCACCATCCCCACGATCGCCCGCAGGGGAATCGGTTTGAGTTGAACTTCGATATTTTGGTGTCTCAGTTTGGAAAAATCGAGGATATCGTTAACCAGATTCGACAATCGACGACCGCTTTGGGCGATGGTAATCAGGTTTTGGCGGTCTTGGAGATTGAGTTGTTCTCCATCGAGCATCGATTCCGTCAAGCCGATAATCCCGTTGAGGGGGGTGCGCAGTTCGTGGGAGGTATTGGCGAGAAACTGGTCTTTAAGGCGATCGAGGCGTTTGAGTTCTTGGTTGGCTTGGGCGAGTTCGGCGGTGCGATCGCTCACCTGTTGCTCCAAATTGGCATTGAGATCGGCCATTTGGGTGGCGTAGTCCTCTAGGGATTCCATCACCTGATTGTAGCGACGGGCAATTTTCCCCACCTCCGTAAAGGGGTCTTCGGGAACGCGCAGGCTGAAATCCTGAGTGCGCGCCTGTTCGTCCATGACTTGAAACAGTTGGTAGACTTCCGTTTTCGCCCGGTGTTCGGAAACGTTTAACCCGATTTCTTCTTCTTCGAGGGAGACGCGCAGGGGACTGATGCGATCGATAATCCGCAACAGCAAGTAGGTGACTCCAAACGCCCAGACGAATCCCACGCCAATCCCAAACAGTTGCACCGCAATTTGAGCGTGACGACTCAACCCCGTTCCCAAAATCTCCAAATCCCCAAACAAACCCACAGCCAGGGTTCCCCATGCCCCAGCCACACCGTGGAGGGCGATCGCATCCACCCCATCGTCGATCCGAAAGCGTTCGATCCAGTAGGTAGCCAGCAGCATGATCGCCCCACCCATTCCCCCAATCAGAGCGGCATGGGGGGTACTGACGGCGTTGCATCCAGCGGTAATGGATACCAAACCGGCGATCGAACCGTTGATGAGGACTTCCACTTCTGGCAGTTTGCGCTGATACCAACCCAATGCGCCGGCAGCGAGCATTCCCATCGCCCCGGCTAAAAAGGTCTGCACTAAAATTCTCGGGACTTGGTCGTTGAGGGCGAAGGTACTGCCGCCATTAAAGCCCAGCCATCCCAACCAAAGCAGCATCGCACCCAGAACGGAAAAGGATAAATTCGAACCGTGGATTTTCTGCGATCGCCCGTCTGCGCTAAATCGACCGGTGCGCGGCCCGATAATTAGCAGGGCCGCCAAAGACACCCAGCCGCCGACGCTATGGACGACGGTAGACCCGGCAAAGTCAGCAAAGCCCAATTTCCCCAGCCAGCCCGATAGAGTGCCAGTGGCAACGCCGTTCCACGCCCAATGCCCGAACATCGGGTAGATTAACCCGGAAATGAGCAGGGCTAAAATCAGGTATCCTTTGAAACGCAACCGTTCGGCAACCGCCCCGGAAACGATGGTGGTGCAGGTGCCGCAAAACATCGCCTGGAAGAAGAAAAACGCACTGAGTCGAGGATCGTGGGCGAGTTCGAGAAAAAAGTCTTTTGCCCCCACCCACCCCCCAACCGATGCACCGAACATCAAAGCATAGCCGAAACTCCAAAAGAGGACGATGGAGATGCCCACATCGGCGAGGTTTTTGACGGCAACGTTAATGTTATTTTTCGATCGGGTCAGTCCCGATTCGAGGCACATGAAACCGGGCTGCATCATGAAAACTAATCCGGCGCAACCGAGAAGCCAAGCTACATTTAAATCGAGCATTGTTATTGGGTGGGTGGAGTTGAGATTCGAGAGAGAACAGTCAGTGGAGAAACGTTAGCATTCAGATTCGAGTTCGAGGAGTTTCTGGGTTCGAGTGGGTCGGCGATCGTTGAATTCAGGATCTTTGTTTGCTCTTATCAGAAAAATACCGATTCTCGATCGAGTTGTCCGGACGACGGATAAATACCGCAATATAGCCGTCGCCACAACCGTTAGGAAATAAGTTAGGACATCAGCGATCGCGATCGGGGAAGGCAGCGAGGGAAAGACTACGGGTTCATGACATCAGTTTCTGGCATTGTTCTAACCGCACCAGCGCGGTTGCCATACATCGAAAAAGTATTTTCTTGATGTCAATTGAGACTCTAAAGTTGCAATTTTATCCCTCGAGAACGCCGAAGTTATTTTGCGAATAAGGTCAACATCTGGAAAGACGTATCGTAACTGCCAGGTTGATTCGGAAAATTAGTGCCTGCTATGCGCGTGCAGAGCGGACACACATCTTGCTCGTGTTGTAAATTCTCGCAATCACCCCATGTCCGCCCCTACAGTGGCGACTGCGATAACGTCGAGACTTTACTCTAGAACTTTAGATTTTGCTAGACCCGAGCGAATGGTTTCAATGAGTTCTTCACCCGTCCAGGGCTTATACAAACAGGCATGGAGGTTGGCCTGATTTTTAGCCCGCTCGATCGCATCTTCATCTGCTTGCCCAGTTAATAAAACTTTGACAATTTTGGGAAATTTTTGGTGAACGCCAATCAGGAATTCATCTCCTTTTATTCCCGGCATCAACCAATCGGAAACAATGACGAGAATATCAATCTCTTCTTCATCGAGTTCTTCAATGATTTCGAGGGCTTCATCTGCACCTTCAGCAAATTCATAAAAATATTGATTCTCAAATGCTTTTCTGAGCTGTCGTTTCAAACTATCGAGGACGATGGCTTCATCATCAACACAGATAATTGCGGCTTTAGACATAGCGATATAACTCCCAATCGGATTTTATCTAGATGTTTGATGGCTTTGAATACTGTTGAAATATCGAATTTAAATATGCAACTGTTTGTATCATAAATCCGGATACATTCATTCGCCAATCCCCACCGATCGCCGTCGCCATATCGGTTCAGTCACAATTGACTGTGCGCAGCGGAGGCTTCGGGGGCTTCGGGGGAAGCAACGATCCGGTGTTGTCCTAACCGCACTGGCAGTTGCGATACAACCCTCGCAGTTTGCCCCCTCCTTGGACGGGATGGGAGAAAGGGAGGAGAATTTTGGCGATCGATCGTCGATGAGTGGCAGCTCAAATGCCGTTGGGATGAGTTCCCAGTATTCGAGTCCAGTGTCAAGGCAACGGCGTTCCCGATAGGGGTAAGGAGACTTTAAACGTGGTGTGACCGGGGATGCTTTCCACCTCGATCGATCCGTTGTGGCGATCGAGAATTTCGCGGGCAATCCCTAACCCCAACCCCGTACCTTTTCCAGCGGTTTTGGTTGTAAAAAAAGAATCGAAAATTTTCGGGAGAATTTCCGAGGGAATCCCTTTACCGCTATCGGTGACTTTGACGAAGATGTGAGTCTCATTTTGAGTCACGTCGATGGTGAGAGTGCCCATTTCGTCGCCCATGGCTTGCAAGGCGTTGTGAATTAGATTCGTCCACACTTGGTCGAGTTCGTCCGGACAGCAGAGGATCTCGGGCAAGTCGGGGTCGTAGTTGCGAATGACTTCGATTCCCCGTTTGATGTGGTTTTGATACAACATCAACACCGTTTCCACCCCTTCGGTAATCCTCGATGGAATCGGTTTGCGGCTGGTATTGGAATGGGAGTAGGTTTTGAGGGCGAACAAGAGCTTGGTGGCGCGATCGGCTGCCAAATCGATGAGATTGGTGCTGCGATATAAGGTTGCAAGTTTGTGGGTTAGCTCGAGAATTGGGCGGGCTTGAGGATGTTCGAGCAGGGGCAGGCAAAACTCTAAGCCTTCGTAAATCCCCATATCTGCAAGCATTTCGGCAGTCCGAGGGGCATTTTCAATTTGGTAAGATTGAAGGCTGCTGGCTAAATCTCGCTTCAGTTGACGTTTTTCGCGAGTCGATCGGGGGATTTGCTTGATGCGGGTTCGATCGAGCATTTCCCAAAAAATCGATTGAGACTCGGAATCGAGCTGACTTAACAGTTGGGGAATTTGCGCGAGGGTATCGTCTAACTGTTCGGAAATACTACCCACCGAAGACCGAATCGCAGACAGGGGTGTTTTCACTTCATGGGCGATGCCAGCCACCAGCTGTCCCAGGGTCGCCATTTTTGCCGAGTGAATGAGTTCGGCTTGGGTGGCTTCGAGTTTTTTTAAGGTCTCTTCTAGTTCGCGAGATTTGCGTTCGAGCAGCCAAGTTTGTTGGATGCCTTGAGAGACCTCCCCCAGCAATTCGATCGCGACATCTGAAGACACAAACTCGACTTCTTCGATGCCTAACCACGGCAGAGGTTTAATTTCTGCGTCGCTGCGGTGAACGATATCGAACTGTCCGTCCGATCTGACTTGCCCGATGTAACAATGTTTCCAAACGTGGTGGTTGGGTTCGACGATTATCGTGCCGCCCGGAGCCTCAAAGCGTTGACCGAAGGCGGCTTCGCGCACGACATCGACTTCAAACGATCCAGCTGCCTCTACCGCTTGTTTCCACAGATAGACCTGGGCATAGGCGGCTTCGATGGGATCGGAGGTGACGCGATCTTCGCCGTAGCGGGCCTTAAAATTGCGGACGAATTGGCGATTTTCGGGGGTATCGAGGCTTTGGAAGTAACTCCAACTTGAATAGTGACCGACGGCGACTTTTCCTAAATGTTCTAATTCCGCTTCCGCAACGCTGACGGCAACAATTGGAATGTCCTCGGCTCGAATTCCGGCTTGATAGTATTGGGTGTAAAAAGCTTGGTTGCTATCTCCGTTTAGGGTGCTAAACACCACATCGGGTTTTGTAGTGAGGATCTCCTCGATCGTCCCCTCGAAGTTGCGTTCTCCGAGTTCGATATATTGTTCCCCAACGACTAAACCGCCGTAACGTTTGAGTTGCGAGCGAACGGGTTTGTTCACCGTACGGGGAAAAACATAGTCTGAACCCAGTAAGAAAAACCGTTGTTTACCATTCGCTAGCAGCCAGTTAATGGCGGGTTCCACTTGCTGGTTGGGACAAGAACCGGTGTAGAAAATATTCGGACTTTTTTCAAGTCCTTCGTATTGAAGGGGATACCATAGTAGGGCATTGAGTCCTTCAAAAATCGGTTTAACGGCTTTGCGAGTAGCCGAAGTCCAACAGCCGAAAATATTAGTAATCTCATCCTCTTCGATCAGTTTTCTCGCTTTTTGAAAAAACTGGCTCGGGTCGGATGCACCATCTTCAACGATCGCTTCGAGGGATTCCCCTAAAACTCCCCCATGGGCGTTAATTTCGTCGACCGCCATCAGCGCTGAATCGATCAAAGGTCGTTCGCTGACAGCCATCGTACCGCTTTTAGAGTGTAAGATACCAACTCGCACCATAGAAATTATCGCATATAAAAAGGGCCATTAAATATCTAGAACGAATTGAGATAAATTTAAAGCTCTCCACAATTCGTTCACATTTCGTCTCGGTTTTTGTGAATTATCGTTGCCAACAAACTTTTATTTTCTCGGATCGGTTAAATTTTACGCATGTTGCTCTATCTTCAAGATTCACTACATTTCACTACATCTATAGTGCAAGAGCATCGCTCCAAACGATCTAAAAAATTGATAGACAGCCGAGTCTTCCCGAAATCTACATTTCGACAACCGTTGATTCTTCGCTTTTCACCCAATCAAGTCACATATGACTCGGCAATTGAAAAATACAAGCTGCATCGTGGCTTGAGTTTTCCTAAATCGATTGCCGAGTTTCAAAAACTCACAACGTTGTTGAAGAAAACACCCTTCTTCGCAAATTTACGTGCTTAGTATACACTCTTGCGTGTTTCCAGATTCCCGATCGGTCAATTCTCAATTTTCATGAGTCCAGAGCCGCTCTAAGTTATCTCGATCGATTTTGAAAAAGACCCTCGAGAGTTGTTTAGCTTGGGGTGGCGGTGGCAATTTCTGTGAAGAGTATAAGCGATTTCGATCGTTTTGGCTAGAACGATCTCATTTTTATCTGAAGATTCGGTAAAACGACCGAATCGAGATCGAGAGACAAACGTTTCCGAATACTTGAGGAGTTCCTCATCTCTATCTCGATTTTAAGAAGACGGCTTCGGTACCATCTACAATTTAAGGATCGATGGTAGAACGAAGATCGGTGGTTTTAATTGATACTTGCACGGCATTTTCCTCATGCAGTGGTGTCAACTTAAGGTTAAATTGACTGTTTCAATGTCGCGTCAATGCCTAAGCCTTCGCGGTACTTCAACGTTGTTCGATCGCTTTTGATTCTCAAAACCTGACAGAAACGGGGATCTCGCTCTGTTCTATGAGTGGTTTGCCGTTGCGGCAAAGTGCTTATCCACCAGTTCGGCAACTTCAGCCGGACAAATGCGGCTGTGGCGGGTTTTACTGGGCATGAAGACGAGGTTCGGACCGGCTTTGCAATGTTTGAGACAGCCGGTTTTTTTGATATCGACGCGATCGCCCAAACCTCTCTCGTCTAAAGCTTTTTCCAAGGCTTGATAGACGGCTTTACCCCCTCGCTTGCAACAGTCGGACTTTTGGCATACGAGAATCTTCCCTTGCTTGTTCTGGGATTTCTTCACCGGAGGCAATGCACCGTCGTGTGAGGTTAACCCGCCTTTTTGCGAAAGAGGGGTCAGTTCTTCGGCTTTAAACTCGTAGCGACCTTTTTTAATCTTTCTCGTGCCGGCCATCGACACCCAATCGCCCGGTGCGAGAAACGGAACGCTGGCACGCAGGGGTTTGGCGAGCTTAATAAAAAATGGACCGTACTCGGTGGCAAGCTTGACTCGTTTGGGGGTGAAATTGTCTTTGCGGACGATGTTGACAATTTGCCCTTGGAGGCTGAAGTCGGATTCGAGTTGATACTTGGCTTTACCCATAGCAGTTTCTGGTTGGCAAAAACGTAAGAGGACGAGAACGAGGTGCCACAAGGGCTATTTAGATAAAAAACTTTACTATCAAGCCCTCGATTTCCAGGAGCAAGCTTGAAATCGAGAAGGCTTTTAACCTATACATCACAATAGTTTTCGTAAATTTTGCCCTTCGAGCCGCTCGCAAGGTTCGAGAAATTATTGAAAATAATATTCAAGAATATAGCACATCCCTCCAGCGATCGAGTTTTCTGACGGTGGGTTGACAGCACTGTAAATTTTTGTTACAAATAGTTACATAAGGTAAAAAAATAAAACAAAACACGGAGATTCCAATGCAATCAGCTAAAGGAAGCATTATTGACGACCAGGGCAAAATGAATAACTTTGCCATCGAACCCACCATGTACGTTGATGAAGTTTCTCGCGCCGGTTTCACCCCCTATGCCGAAAGCCTCAACGGTCGCTTAGCGATGATCGGATTTGTTTCCTTGCTCGCGTTCGAAGCGTTGACCGGACAAGGACTCATCGAATGGTTCACCAACCTGTAAATCGCGATCGCCATCACGCCTTAGATACAAGCGCAATCATTTATATATCCTTACAATCGAAGAGCCGGGTTTTTCTGTAATGAGGGAGACCTGGCTTTTTCCATTAGACATCTGGTGAAAATTAAAATCGCAATCAATTTTCATCTTGAAACCATCAGTTCTCAAACCCGTTCCCTGTTCCCCGTTCCCCCCGACCCTCTTTTCTGGAGATGTCTATGGGCGATCGAATGGACAATGGACAATTGACAATGGGTCAGTTGCGTCATTCTTCCCCCACGCCCCACGCCCCACACCCCATCCCCTAACTATTCAAGACGATCGCCAGAAAATATTACAATAAGTAAACAAACTGAGCGGAAAAATGTGAAATGCGAGTTGCAATAGTAGGCGCGGGACTAGCGGGAATGGCAGCGGCTGTGAAATTAGCCGATGCCGGACACCAGGTGGAAATCTTCGAGTCCCGTCCTTTCGTGGGTGGCAAAGTCGGCAGTTGGGTAGATGCAGATGGCAACCATATCGAAATGGGGTTGCATGTCTTCTTCGGATGCTACTACAACCTATTCGCCTTGATGGAAAAAATCGGGGCGGTGCAACACCTGCGCTTAAAAGAACATACCCATACCTTTATTAATAAGGAAGGACGAATTGGGGAACTGGATTTTCGCTTCCCCATCGGCGCGCCATTTCACGGGTTGAAAGCATTTTTCACCTCTTCTCAACTCACCGCCCAGGATAAACTGCAAAATTCGATCGCTCTGGGAACTAGCCCGATCGTACGGGGTTTGATAGACTTCGACGGGGCGATGAAAACCATTCGCGACCTCGATCGCATCAGCTTTGCCGACTGGTTCCGCTCCCACGGAGGTAATAACGGCAGCCTCAAGCGCATGTGGAATCCGATCGCCTACGCCCTGGGATTTATCGATACGGAAAATATCTCGGCGCGGTGTATGCTCACCATTTTCCAATTCTTCGCCGCCAAAACGGAAGCCTCAGTGCTGCGAATGCTCGAAGGTTCTCCCCACACCTACCTCCACGAACCCCTGGTTAAATATCTCGAAGAACGGGGAACGAAAATCCACACCCGGCGCAGAGTTCGGCAAATCTTATTTAACGAAACCGCAGACGAAACCCGCGTTAACGGTATCGTTGTCGCCCAAGGGGAAACTGAAGAAACCATCGAGGCGGATGCCTATGTCTTCGCCTGCGACGTGCCGGGAATCCAAAAGGTGTTACCGCAAGAGTGGCGCAAGTGGCCCGAGTTTGACAACATCTATAAGTTAGAAGCGGTTCCCGTCGCCACGGTGCAACTGCGCTTCGATGGCTGGGTGACGGAACTCCAAGACGAAGAAAAACGCAAGCAATTGCAGCAGGCTGTGGGTATCGATAACCTGCTGTATACGGCGGATGCGGACTTCTCCTGCTTTGCCGATTTAGCCCTCGCCAGTCCGGGAGACTATTACAAAGAAGGGGAAGGTTCGCTGATGCAACTGGTGCTCACCCCCGGCGATCCGTTTATCAAACAAAGTAACCAAGCGATCGCGAACCACGTTCTCGAACAAGTGCGGGCACTCTTCCCCTCCGCGCGGGATCTAAATATGACTTGGTACAGCGTGGTGAAGTTGGCGCAGTCGCTGTATCGAGAAGCACCGGGAATGGATCTCTACCGTCCTTCCCAGCAAACCCCCGTGCCGAACTTCTTCCTCGCGGGAAGTTACACCCAGCAGGACTATATCGATAGTATGGAAGGGGCGACGATTTCCGGGAACCAGGCAGCGGAGGCGGTGCTGGCGAATCTTGGTAAACTCGGTTCGACTGGAGAACTCGTCGGCACGACATCGGAATCTTAGTCAGCTTGAAGCCGTCAGCTAATCCACTCGAAACATGCCAACTATGTTGCAATGTCGATCTGGCGAGTTGGTAATCCTCCCTCGTTGGATGAGTCTAACTCAATACTGAGGGCTGATTGCGGAGTGCTTACTGCCACCATATGGATTTTTTCTTAACTGTTCTCGGTTGGGCGGTGTTATTCGGGAGTACGATCGGCTTAGCCCTGGGAATTCCGGCAGCACTTCGCCTCCGAAAAGCGATCGTGATTGGGCGATCTATTGCTGCTGCGGTTGTCGGAACGTTTGTGGGGATTTTACTGGCTTTCGCGACGTTCCAAAAACTGGGTGCCTCACTGGGTAGCGGTTTATTTTTGATGTGGTTCGTCCTACCCAGTATTGTGTCTGTAATGGCGATCGTTTTGGGAGAATTGGTAATTTTTCTCTTCGAGCGATCGCAGCGGCGAAATTAACGTCTTCTAGAACGCAGCTGCAAACCTCGATCGGGCAAGCAAGAGTTTACAATGCGATCGAGATCTTGGTGCCAAGGAACAGGCAATCTATACAAACTTTGCAGTGCCACTCGAATCTAAAATCTAAAATCTAAAATCCGAAAATGACAGACTGGCTCGAACATAGCTTTCAAATTGAAGTCAATATTCCCATCCATCGCGTGTGGAATATCTGGGCGGATATCGAAAAAATGCCTCAATGGATGGATTGGATTGCCTCGGTGAAAGTGAGCGAAGACGATCCCAATCTCTCTCGATGGACGTTGGCAGCATTAGGATTAGAAGTAAACTGGCAATCTCGACTGACGCGGGTACTTCCCTATCAAATTATTCAGTGGGAATCGGTGGATGGTTTGAGCAATCGAGGAGCCGTTCGATTTTACGATCGCAAAGAGAGTACGATCGTAAAACTGACCATCGGTTACGGAATTCCGGGAGTTGTGGGAAAAGTGATGGATAATCTATTTTTAGGTCGCTTCGTGGAATCGACGCTCAAAGCAGATTTAGAAAAGTTTCGGGAGTATGCGATCGAACTTGGGGAAGAGGTTGAAGATTAGATTTTGCCGATAAAGCGTACATTTATAAATCCTGACGCTCTCCAATGTCTGGATTATATTTCTTAAAAATCACGTTGGATTTTTCAAAATCTTCTTCTAATATAGGTTTTGCGATATACGCGGCTTCTTCTTCCGAAAGTTCTTCAGGTGCGATCGCTTGTTCTAACGCACGACACCAAACTCTGCTTAAGAGAGGTTGAAAAGAACCCTCTTCCCAAAACTGACGCAGTTGAGAAATATGATATTCAGAATATATCATCAACTCACCAAAGTCCTCACCAAAATATTCTATATCGTGTTCTGCGGTCCAGATAAAATAGGCTCCCGTTTCGTAACATTCTGCCATCATTTGAATCAAACTGGTTAGGCTGGAGTAAGCAGGAATTGGCTCTTCTCCTTTCGGACGAAACCAAACGGGAGAACTGTCAATTTCTTCCTCTTCGCAAATAACATAATACTCACCTGCTAGCCAGAAAAGAGGCAGTTGATGGCGAGGTTCGCAATCTTCGCAATACACTTCAACCCAGACATAATAATTTTTGATGGCTTCTTCTAACGAGTAGAATCCCCAAAATGGAAAAAGTTCGACACCTCCATCAAAAAATTCATACAATTCGCGGACTTCTCGTGTAAGTTTAAAGGGAGAATCCTTGAGTAAAGTATAAATTTGAGCAGAAGTCAGACCGGGATTAAAATCATCGTAGAAAGGTGTATTAATTTCAATCCATGTTTTAATTCGTTTGAGTGCCTCGGTTAATTCTGACATTAGCCATATCAATATAAAGGTTATCGATCGATTAATCCGCCTCTAAAACCTCGATCGATAAATCCAGTTGCTTCTGTTTCTCGCTTAAAAACTTTTCGCATCGATCTAAGCCTTCCTTAGCTACGGCAAACTCCTCAAATACTTTTGCCAACTCCAACTCTCCCGATTCAATTCGATCGATAATCTCCTCAACCTTCACTACCGTTTCCTCGTAATTCCAATTCTTACTCGTTTTTGCTTTAGCCATTATTCTTTCCTCGAAAATTCCAACTTTGTGTCCTTCGTGCCTTTGTGGTTCACTTCAAAACTTATTTCTCCCCCAAAAGATCGAGAACCTTCACTCGAATTCGACCCGTTCCCAACTGCACCTCCAACACGTCATCCTCCTCCAACCCAACCGTCGATCGCACGATATCTCCCCGATCCGATCGCACCACCGCATAGCCCCGATTTAGCACCCCTTGCGGATCGAGGGCAGCCAGTTTTTCCGATAGCAATTGATGGTGTTGGATTGCCCGTTGCAAGCGCGATCGAGCCGCGCGAATTAGCCCCTGACGCAGACGTTGCAGCTCTTTTCGTTCCCGATCGAGTTGTCGGTCGATCGAGAGCTTCTGCAAGCGATTTTGGAGCTGTCGTACCCGATTGCGTTCCGCTTCCAGACGGGCATTTGCCGCCCCTGCAAGTGCCTCCACCCGCGCTTGATGTTCTTCGCGCAACCCCTCTAAAGAAGGAACCACCAATTCTGCGGCGGCTGTTGGAGTGTGAACGCAGGCATCGGCAGCCAAATCCGCCAAAGACTCATCTCGCTGATGCCCAATTCCCGCAATAATCGGTATCGAGCAAGTTGCGATCGCCCTTACCACTCGTTCGTCGTTAAAACAGGCTAAATCTTCTACCGACCCCCCACCCCGCGACAGAATCAGCACTTCAGCGCGCCCATCTTTTTCCACCCGCGCGATCGCCTCAGCAATCGAAGCCGGCGCGCGATCGCCCTGTACGATCGCCCCAGACAGCAACACCTGCAACCCCGGATATCGCTGTTTGAGGGTGCGCTGGATATCCCCCCAAGCCGCTGCCTGGGGAGAGGTAACCACCGCAATGGTTTGGGGATGTGGAGGGAGCGATCGCTTCCGGGCCGGATCGAACAATCCTTCGGCTTCCAAGCGGTTGCGCAGTTGGCGGTATCGCAGCGCCTGCAATCCTTCCCCAGCGGGTAAAATTTGCCAGACACTCAGTTGATACTCTCCCCGCGCTGGATATACCCGGATGCTACCGAGTACCAGAAACTGTTCCCCCACCACCGGTTCTGCCGCCAGTTTGGCTAGTTGCGATCGCCACACCACACAGCGAATCGTGGCATTTCCCTCAGTATCGCGCAGGGTAAAGAACGTGCCGCTACGGTGGGCGTTGGCGCTCGATACTTCCCCCGTCACCCACAACTGGCGCAGTTGGCGATCGTCTTGTAGCAGAGATTGGATGTAGTCTGTCAGTCCCGCTACAGACAGGGCGGTATCGGTCATCTGAGAATTTGCGATCTGAGTATCGGGAGTCATCATACTGACAGTGGCAAGGGGGCGATTGAGTTTCTGTATTTTGACTACGATATCGCGGATACTCCCGAATTGGTGAAACTTGTTCTAAAATCAATACAGTTTCCAAAAAAGTCGCGTTCTCCCATCCCTAAAACAAGAATAGTGCAGGAGTCAGTTAGCCCCGGTCGCCTACCGCCAGAATTGAATGACGACTCGGGAGGTTTGAAGCAGACAGTATCTCTTCTGCCTCCCCGTTGACCTTCGATGTATCGTTTAACCGTTTCCGTTGACAACATGCCACGAAATAGAGGTCGAAATCGTGAATTACCACACGCAGCAAGTGAGATTGAGCGTTGACGACGCAACTCGCGCTTTGATTGAGTTTGAGTGCGAAGCGGCCAACAGTTTGTACAACGCCGTTCTGTACACAATCCGACGTGCGTAC
>NZ_JBRJXU010000046.1:0-30403 GCF_057467645.1 Zarconia sp. | reverse complement strand
GACAAGGGGACAAGGGGACAAGGGGACAAGGGGACAAGGGGACAAGGGGACAAGGGGACAAGGGGACAAGGGGACAAGGGGATAAGGGGGCAAGGGGACAAGGGGACAAGGGGACAAGGGGACAAGGGGGCAAGGGGGCAAGGGAGACAAGGGGAGAAAATTTAGCCTCCGATGCCTCCAAAACTCCCGAAACGGCTAAAGATGGCGTCACCCCCCAAACCCATAACCCCCCTACCCACAGCCCGGTGACCTGTGCCAAGTTAGCCAATAGAACGACAGTGCGGTCTCGATCGAGAAAAGAACCCAACTTTGCGACTTGCAACTCTGAAGCATGAACTTTAACCTACCCAAATTTTTTAAAGCCTGTAATCCGAGTAAAACGCTAGTTGTTGGCGATAAAGAAGACCGTCAGTATTACATCGACTTTTCCCAGGTTCGAGGCACGAATATTGTCCGGGAGTTGGGTCGCACCATCTCGCTTCTGGGTTCTGACGATCCGAGCTGTCAGCTGTTCACCGGACACATCGGCTGTGGAAAATCCACGGAACTGTTTCGCCTCAAAGCAGAACTCGAAAAAAAAGGATTTCACGTGGTCTATTTCGAGTCTTCTCAAGACTTAGATATGGCCGATGTGGATATTAGCGACATCCTAATGGCGATCGCCCGTCAAGTCAGCGAGAGCTTAGAACGGGAAAATATCCACCTGCAACCGCGCGGATTCAAATCCCTTCTCCAAGGGGCCGTCGATTTGCTCAATACCCCCATTGCTCTGAGCGGGGAAGCCTCCATTCCGGGCTTTGGAACCGTTGCGGCTGGGGAAGAGACGGGGGTGGAGTATTCTCTGCCCGGAGGCATCGGCAAAATTACCGCTAAAGCCAAAGATAGCCCCAAACTGCGCTCCCAACTGCGGCAGTATCTAGAACCTCGCACCAACGGCATTCTCGAAACGATCAACAACGAACTGCTCGTACCGGCCACCGAACAGCTCAAGCGCCAGGGAAAACAGGGCATTGTCGTGATTGTCGATAACCTCGATCGCCTCGATAGTACTCGCAAAGCCTCCGGACGCACCCAGCCGGAGTATCTATTTGTCGATCGCGGCGAACAGCTCAAAAAGCTCAACTGCCATCTGGTTTACACCATTCCCCTGGCGTTAATTTTCTCCAACGATATCGGACGGCTGATCGGTCGCTTTGGTGTCAAACCGAAGGTACTCCCCATGGTTCCCGTACGGGTGCGCGACGGGGGGGATTGCCCGTCGGGAATGGACTTGATGCGGCAAATGCTTCTCGCGCGAGCGTTCCCCACCTTAGAACCGGAAGCGAGGCTCGCGCAATGCACTCAAGTGTTTGATTCGATCGAAACCCTCGATCGCCTCTGCCGCGTCAGTGGCGGTCACGTTCGCAACTCCCTCGGCTTGCTCTACAGCTGCCTGCAACAAGACGATCCGCCCATTTCGCGGGAGACGGTGGAAAACGTGATTAAAGAATATCGCGACGATTTGATTGCCGCCATTAGCGATGATGAATGGCAGTTACTCTTCGAGGCCGTCAAACAGCAAAGCATCCAGGGGGATGAAGATTATCAACTCCTACTGCGGAGTATGTTCCTGTTTGAATATCGGGATGAAAACGGACGTTGGTTCGGCATTAATCCTGCCCTGGCCGAAGCCGATAAGTTCAAGCAATGGGAAGCTCAGAACCGCTTGCCCGTTGAAGCCAAGGCCAAAGCCAGCGTTACCCCGGTTAGTAGCGAACTTGTAGGGTCACATAAGCTCTAATTTGTTGCTCGCTGCCTGAAATCGGAACGCTCCGACCACCGCCGCGCGTTGTGGCAGAAAACTGGGCTTGTTCCAATAACATCGGTGCGGGGGGTTCTCCCGCCTGAGCGTCGATACGGATGATTTCGAGGGGTGTTAAGTTGAGTTCCGTTAAAATGATGTCCGCCTGAGTGCGGGCATCTCTGGTTGCGAGGCGCAATGCTTCGGTTCGGGCCGTTTCGATCGCCTCATCCGATGCAGTAAAGCCAATGCGATCGATCCGGGTTGCCCCAGCCTCGAGGGCTTCGGTGACGATAATTCCCGCCCGATCGAGATAGACTTGGAAACTGAGAATATTTTGGGCGGAATAACCTGTCAGGATGCGCTCTTCATCCCGGGAACCGTACACTGGATTGAAGCGAAGGCTCGTCGTTTCGAGTCGCTCGACATCGCGCGATCGCAAAAGAGCCATCACCGCTTCGGATTTGGCTTCGAGTTGCTCCCGTGCCTCCTGAGCCGTTTCGGCGAAAACTTCGACCCCCAACTGCACTTGAGCCAGGGAAACCGGAATCGCCACGATTCCCTGTCCGCTAACGCTTAAAATATTCGGCATTTGTTCTTGAGCCAAAACAACCTGCGATCGAGGAAGCAGAGTCTGGGGTACAGCCAGAGACAGAGCCAAAATTGAGGTGACAACAGTGCGGGAAACGGGCATGGGTAATACGCTCGCAGACGGAATCTGTATCTTCTACTCTATCGCTTTCCCGTCGGTCTGAAATTGGTACGATCGATCCGAACTCTCCCCTGGAAGCCAACGATCGTGACACACCTCGAACCTAAGAAACTCCAATGGTTTCGTCGCCAACTGCAACGTTGGGCTGCAGACAATCTGCGCGATTTTCCCTGGCGGCATACTCAAGACCCCTACCACCTGTTTGTCGCCGAATTTCTGCTGCAAAAAACCAACGCCGCTACAGTTGCTCCTATCTACGAAGCCCTGCTCGATCGATATCCTCGCATCGAACAACTGGCGGCAGCCCCCGTTGAAGAGGTGGCACCGATCTTGAAACCCCTCGGTTTATTTTTTCGCGCCGAACGATTGAGCCAATCCGTGCAAATCATCTTGCAATCCCATCGAGGTCGAATTCCCAAAACGGAAGCCGGACTGCTGAAATTACCCGGCGTGGGAAAATATACGGCGCGTGCCATTCTTGCCGGCGCTTTCAACCGCCGCGCCGCCGTTCTCGATACCAACGTCGCTCGGATTTTGGAGCGATTTTTCGGACTGCAAGGGGAACGAGTCAAATCCCGGTGTAAGTTACTTTGGGCCGCTGCGGACGAAGCGGCACCGGCACGATACGTCGGACGCTGGAACCTGACATTGCTTGATTTTGGGGCAGGGGTTTGTACCGCTCGCAATCCTCAGTGCGATCGATGCCCCCTCTCGCCGCGATGTACTTATGTCAATGTCCCTTCTCCTACACCCCACACCCCACACCCCACACCCTACACCCCACACCCCTAATCAGAAAATACCCGTTCCCAAGTCAAAAGCGATTCACCCACGCTCTCATCGGTCGTTAACTGCCAACGCAACAGTGTATAGGCCGGTTGACCGATGGGGGAGTTCAAACCGATCGCCTGCCGGGGAGCCACCGTCGTCATCGCGATCGCCTGTTCGACATTACACAGACCCCACCGGACCAAGTTCTGCGCCCCAGCCAGCAGTGGCAGTGTCGTCCCCGCCAGCGTTCCATCCAGCAGCCGCGCCGTACCGTTTGTGACTTCAATCTCGCGGGTATCCCAAGGATAGATGCCATCTTCAAGTCCTAAGGGGGCAAGGGCATCGCTGACCAGGAAAATTCCGCGCTCGTACTGGCTCGCCTGAAGCAAAATTTGTAACATTGTCGGGCAAACGTGCTGACCGTCGGCAATCAGACCGCAACGCACGTCCGGTTCGGTAATCGCCGCCCCCAGCAACCCCGATTGGCGGTGGTGGAGACCGGGCATGGCATTAAAGGCATGAGTCACCATGGATGCTCCCCGCGAGAAGGAACGTCGGGCTTCTTCTGCTGTGGCCAGGGAGTGCCCCAAACTGACAGTAATCCCCAAACCGCGCAAATAAGCGATCGCCTCTCCGGTGAGATCGAGTTCGGGCGCGAGGGTCATGACTTTGACAATACTCCCGTAATCCCCCAGCAGGTTCCGAACGTTTTCAACACTCAGAGGTAAAAGATATTCGGCGGGATGCGCGCCGCGTTTTTGGCGGTTGAGAAACGGTCCTTCGAGGTGAACCCCCAAAATGCGAGCGGTGGGTTGTTCTTCGGGAATGCTTGCCATAAACTCGGCGAAAACACGTAGGGAGCGATGGACATTTTCGATCGAGGTGGTGACGAGGGTGGGTAAAAATCCATCGACACCTTGCTCCCATAGGAACGAACAGATTTGTTTGAGGCTGGCTCCATTTTCGGGGGTCATCTCAGTAAACGAGACACCCAACGCCCCGTTAATTTGCAAGTCAACACCCCCTAAAGAGACCCAATCTCCTGCCACGTCAATCGTTCGGATCTCTTCATCAACCTGGCGATCGCGCGTCAGTGTCATGGTTCGAATCGTTTGCACGTATCCGCGATCGTCGATCGAGATCTGCTGTAGGCCTCGGTCTCCAGGCACCCTGGCATTGATAATTTGCCACTTCATTGAAAGCTCGATTTTCCTTCATGCATCCCACTAGTACTCCACCACAGGATGTAGATTGGGTCAATGGTTTGTAGGGGCTTCGGGGGCTTCGGAGGAAAAGGAAGAGTGTAATGGACGATCGACAATTGACAATGGGTTAGTGACGAAGCTTTTCCCTCTCTCCCTTTTCCGCCTCCTGCGGCTCGATCGCCGCGTCCTCCCACACCCCAAACCCCACACCCTAAACCCTACACCCCATCCCCCCAGATTTGGGTTATTCTGGGCTACGCTAACCTCTCATTGTTGAGTAAAAAACTGATGACCTCAGACCCAGTTTCGATCGGGATTATCATGGGCAGCGATTCCGATTTACCCACCATGCAAGCTGCAATTTCCGTTTGTGAAGATTTTGAGGTTCCTTTTGAAGTCAAAATTGTTTCGGCCCATCGCACCCCCGATCGTATGGTAGAGTATGCCAAGACTGCTCGCGATCGCGGTTTAAAAGTCATCATTGCCGGTGCGGGAGGAGCAGCTCATCTGCCTGGAATGGTAGCGTCACTAACCCCCTTACCCGTTATCGGTGTCCCTGTTGCAACCCGTCATCTTCAGGGTGTAGATTCCTTGTATTCGATCGTGCAAATGCCGCGCGGCATTCCGGTGGCGACCGTTGCAATCGGTAACGCTCAAAATGCCGGACTGCTGGCGATTCAAATTGTAGCCACCCATCAATCCGATCTGCTCGATCGTGTGGAGCAATACCGCCAAAGTCTTGCAGAGTCCGTGTTGCACAAGCAAGAACGGCTTGATGAATTGGGTCATCGTGCCTACATCGCTCAGATGTAAGTCCGAGGGAGTGGAAGATTGAGGTGAAAATTACAGTATATTCCCCGAAATTTCTAAATTTTTGTTTTCCAGAGCAAAAAAAGTATAAATTTATACAGAAATGATGCGGGAAGAATTGGTGGAATCAGGGGGACTTAGTACGAGAGTTCGGGGCCAAAAGTTCGGGACCGACTGAAGCCGGTAATATTGCAGCCTTCTCTCAGCAGGAGCGACAGTATGAAAGCGATTCGCGCGTCCCACAAACTCAAGTCAGCCTGCCACGGCACCCCAAGACAAGACGCACTCCTCACAGCAGTAAGTGGCAGAGCGGGTGGAAGCGCGCAATCCTTGAAAGCTCAGGGGCGCGCAAATTTCTAAAACCTCGATGGAGATTGTTGCGTCGGTGTGGAATCGATGGCATTCCCCACTCAAGATTTTGGAATCAGTCCATCAGCGCGACCCGAGATGACCGGAAAACCGTGTAGCTCATACAAATTTAACGTCAAACCATGACATCTAAGTTAGCTCTAACAAAACGCAAGAGGAGGAGACCGTCTCGATCGAGCGTCTCACTTTTCGATCGCCTCAAATCCATCACCCGGCGATTCCCCAAATACTGGTTTGCTTGCATTCCCTTAGTTGCCCTGATTGTTGGGGTGTGGGACTTAGCCGCCACCGCCGCCGATCCTCAAGGAATTGAAGGGATCGAGTTTAGCGTCGGCGATGCCGAATACGTTCAGGGGGTCTTAAACACCGTCTGGATTTTAGTCGCCTCCGTCCTGGTGATTTTCATGAACGCCGGATTCGGAATGCTCGAAACGGGCTTCTGCCGCCAGAAAAACGCGGTCAACATCCTCTCCAAAAACCTGATCGTGTTTGCCCTCGCCACCGTGGCATACTGGGCGATCGGATTCTCCCTGATGTACGGTGCGGGTAACGGTAACGCCTTCATCGGCTTCGGCGGTTGGGGACTCAGCAGTGGCGATCCGGCCACCTACGGTCTCGATCCCTTCCCGAGTGGATTGCCCATTTCCGTCTCCTTCCTGTTCCAAGTCGCCTTCGCCGCCACCGCTGCGACGATCGTTTCCGGGGCAGTTGCCGAACGGATTAAGTACTCCTCCTTCTTGATTTTCAGCCTTTTACTCACGGCAATCTCCTACCCCATCACCGGTCACTGGGTTTGGAGTGGCGACGGCTGGTTGGGTACCGTCGCCGGTGGTTTCCACGACTTTGCCGGATCGACGGTGGTACACTCCGTCGGCGGTTGGGCAGCCCTTGTGGGGGCAGCAATCCTCGGACCCCGCATCGGTCGCTACGAAGATGGCGAACCCCGCGCTCTCCCCGGACACAACATGAGTATCGCCACCCTTGGGTGTTTGATTCTCTGGATCGGCTGGTTTGGCTTCAACCCCGGTTCCGAACTTGCAGCCACGAGCAACATCGCCTATATCGCCGTTACCACCAACCTGGCTGCAGCAGCCGGTGGCGTAACGGGAACCTTCACCTCTTGGATTAAAGATGGGAAGCCCGACCTATCCATGAGCATCAACGGTATCCTCGCCGGTTTGGTGGCGATTACCGCTGGATGCGATGCCATGCCTTACTGGGCTGCGGTCTTAACTGGGGCAATCGGCGGTATTATCGTTGTCTTCTCCGTTTCTTTCTTCGACAGCATCCAAATCGACGATCCGGTGGGTGCCACCTCCGTTCACTTGGTTAACGGTATCTGGGGAACCCTTGCCGTTGGTATCTTCGATCCGGGCACAAATCCCTTAGCTCAAATCGCTGGTATCCTCTCCATCGGTGGCTTTACCGTCCTCGCGAGCGTTATCTTCTGGTACGCCATCGGTGCCGTCACCGGCGGTATCCGAGTGACCCCGGAAGAAGAACTCGAAGGTCTCGATATTGGCGAACACGGCATGGAAGCCTACCACGGATTCCTCAAAGAATCTGAGATGGGTGCGACGGCTGCGGTGACGGGGAACGTTCCCGGCGGTGGCAGCGAACTCATCTAACCGGTTGCATTTTGCCAGATCGGAGTGCGATTGTCTTGCTCGTTTCTAACTCCAGAGTAGGATGCTCGTCTCTGGCTAAAATTCAAATTTCCTCTAAGTGAGATCGACTAAAGTGCAGTTCCAGTCAACTGCACTTTTTTGTTGTCGCAGTTCGCGCTGGTGTCATTACACATTTTCCGTCATCGGGAACGGGGAATGGGGAATGGAAAAAACCGATTTCTTCAATCGTGTAAATAAACTGATGATGAAGCGCTATCTGTCAACAATGTCAATTTCCCCTAGCCATCGAGATTTTCGATTTGATTAAGGATTATCGAAGTTCCTTCAGATGTGGGTTGATTGGGGTCGAAGACTGGCAGATTCAAATGGGGTCGATCGCCCAAGAGCTTTCTTTTCCCCTCAACTCGCTGTAGGATTTACAAGTATCCAGGTCAGCCGGCTTCAAGGCAATCTGAAATTTCTATCGGGCCTGGTTGTGTTTGAATCTAGTGTCTACTCGATCGAAGACCTTACCTCCTTGGGTGATTCTTTCCCTGGCCACGAACGCGATTCTCAGCCTGACGGTGAGTTTGCTATTGCTTCAACAATCCGAGTGGACCCGTGCCGGACAAGCTGAAGCGTCCGCGACCGAACCAACCCCAACCGACGAAGCCCCAGAAATCAAGTCGGAACTCGGACCCCGGCATCAGCTCACCTACGAAGAGTGGGTGGATATTCTGGCCCGAGAAGCCCAAGCGATTGCCGCCACATCTCCAGAACGATTGAGCGTTTTAGCAGGAGACTCGATCGCCCTATGGTTTCCCCCAGAACTGTTACCACCAGAAACAACTTGGTTAAATCAGGGCATTTCTGGAGAGACCACTGAAGGGTTATACAAACGATTGAAATTGCTCGACGACACCAACCCGGATGCAATTTTCATCATCATCGGTATTAACGATCTCATTCGCGGTTTTGAGGATAATGCGATCCTCGATAATTACTGGCAAATTATTCGCGATATCCGCCAGCACCATCCCAATACGGAAATTGTCGTGCAATCGATTTTACCCCACAGCTCGGAAAATGCGACTTGGGAAGGACGCGATCGCCTTCTGGAGATTCCCAACGATCGCATTCGAGAACTCAACCGAGAATTAGAACAGTTAGCCACCGCAGAAGGAGCGAAGTATCTCCATCTATTTCCCTTATTTACCGACGATGAGGGCAATCTCGACTTAGATTTCACCACCGATGGATTGCACCTCAACGAGCGTGGCTACTTGGTGTGGCGATCGGCTCTGGGATTGTATCGCGATCTCGAACTCGCTCCCTTGGATTGAAGAGGGAGAAATGGGAGAAATGGGAGTAAATCGAGTCCCCAAAGCCCCCGAAGCCTCCCAAGCCCCTGAGAGCTACCCCTGCCCTCTCAACCCAATTCCCTGATATTTTAAGGTTAGCCGCTTGAGCGTCAATCGCTTAGAACATCATGGATACTAAAGCATTTAAAAGATCGCTGCAAAAATCTGAAAACTACCACCGTCGCGGATTTGGACGGGAAGCCGAAATCGCCGAGACCCTCAAAACCGAATATGAAAGTTCTCTGATTTCTCAAATACGAGCCAACGGCTACACCCTCAAACGCGGCAACGTTACTATTCGCCTAGCCGAAGCATTTGGCTTTTGTTGGGGGGTAGAACGGGCGGTGGCGATCGCCTACGAAACTCGTCAACATTTTCCTACAGAGCGCATCTGGATTACCAACGAAATCATTCACAATCCTGGCGTGAACGAACGCCTCAAAGAAATGCAAGTGCATTTCATTACTGTGGAAAACGGACAAAAAGATTTTTCCGGTATCGAAGCTGGAGATGTGGTGATTTTACCGGCATTTGGAGCAACGGTACAGGAAATGCAGTTACTCAACGATCGCGGTTGCACGATCGTCGATACCACCTGTCCCTGGGTTTCTAAAGTTTGGAACAGCGTTGAAAAACACAAAAAGCAAGACTATACCTCGATCGTACACGGCAAGTACAAGCACGAAGAAACCCTCGCCACCACCTCCTTTGCCGGTAAGTATCTCGTCGTCCTCAACCTCGAACAAGCCGAATACGTCGCCAACTATATTCTCCACGGGGGAAACAAAGAGGAGTTCATGGCGAAATTTGCCAACGCCCATTCTGAAGGGTTCGATCCCGATCGGGATTTGGCCCAAATCGGCATTGCCAATCAAACCACCATGCTCAAAACCGAAACCGAGCAAATTGGCAAACTATTCGAGCGGACAATGCTGCAAAAATACGGTCCGATCTCCCTTAACCAGCATTTTTTGGCATTCAACACCATTTGCGATGCCACCCAAGAACGCCAGGATGCCATGTTGAGTTTAGTGGAAGAACAACTCGATCTGATGGTCGTGATTGGCGGATTCAACTCCTCCAATACTACTCACCTCCAGGAAATTTCCATCGATCGCAACATTCCTTCCTATCATATCGATAGCGCCGATCGTATCGGACCGGAAAATCGGATCGAACACAAGCCTCTCTTTAAAGAGCTCGAAGTGACTCAAAATTGGCTCCCCGAAGGAGAGATCGTCGTCGGAATCACTTCTGGGGCTTCAACTCCCGATAAGTCTGTCGAAGACACGATCGAGAAAATTTTCGCCCTCAAAGCAGCCGCGTTGGTGTGACAGAGGGGAGCCTCGGGAGAAACGGGAGAAACGGGAGAAATTAGCGACCTCTTGCCCCCACAGCCTCCCAAGCCTCCCCCACCCCCAAGAGTTTCCTCAGACTCCCCACAACCGCTAAACTAAGAGTTGCAGCTTTGATGGGGATCGAAAGATTCGTGAGCAATCAAGAGGGTTTTTCCGGTGGATTTGTGGCAGGTGCGCTGATTGGCGGACTCTTGGGAGGGGTGCTCGGAGCCGCACTGGCATCCCGTCGCACCAATCCGACAGACGATGTGAAGTTCGGAGACGATCGCCTGTCGGATGGGGATAGTCAAGATTTACAATTTCAAGGGGAAGAGGGGATCGAAGCTGCTCGTCAAGTCTTAGAAGTCAAGATCGCCCAACTCAATGCAGCCATTGATGACGTTCGCCACCAACTTCACAGCGTCAATGGTAATGCTTCGGGAAGTCCGAAAGAAACCTCCACTTCCGAAGAAACTTAAACTGGGTCAAATGAACGTCAGTTCGGTTCGTTCGATCGAGATTGAATGACACGCCAACGAGCACGAGCGACTTGTACTCGATCTGGGGATTCATCGAGCTTTACGATCGAGTTCGGATAATTTGTGACAACTCGGTGCAACAGGTGCCAATCTCTTCGGCAATTCTCTCCCGATGCTCCCCAAGCTCTCGTTGCCTCCCGAAGCTGACTTGAACCGGAATTAGAAGTGTTTCACCGAACTTGAGATCGCGCCTTGGAAGCTTCGATGAGGGGAAAACCGTCCTCGGTTGTCTCAAAGAAGCATGGCAATTTTAAGCTAGAATCTCTTTTAATAGAGCCTAGAAACTTGTCTATGAATTCCCCAATTACACTACTCGTTACCACAGCCGCCGCTTTCCTGAATATCTATTTCGTGTTGCTGATTATTCGGATTTTGCTGAGCTGGTTCCCGAATGTAAATTGGTTCGATCCGCCTTTTTCCATCCTTTCTCAGTTAACCGATCCCTATTTGAATATTTTCCGATCGATTATTCCCCCCCTCGGCGGTATTGACTTCTCAGCGATTATCGCGATTTTCCTGCTGCAATTCGTGCAAGGTCTGGTAGCGTCTTTAGCAGCACCTGCCGTCGGTTTCTAGAAAGCTGTGCGTATCGAGCCAGACCCCTCAGTCTGGCCGATCGTGTCTAACGGCGGACTCGTCCGACAAATCCAGATGCTTTGAATCTTTTCAGTTGTAAAGGCAATGGTTGAGTAGCAGCTACCGAAATTCTAAATTGGAATTCACTCACTCCTGGCGGAACTTCATCAATCGTTCCAACGCGACCTCGGTTGGGATAAACGTTGTTATTGTTGGCATCGTAGATGCGACCGAAAATATCGGCATTGATGACGGGTTTGCCCGATCGATTATTCGCTTTACCCGTGACCAAAAAACAATTGGCAGCGGAAGTCGAACCGCTCGTAACGGCTCCATCTGATAACTCCGGGGGACATTCGCGATAAGATAGATTCGAGAGTTCGATCGGAACCAGAGCCAGTGCAGCCGGTGTTGTCATCCACCACAAAATGCCGATGATGCCAGCAACAACCGTAACTTTCAAAGCTCGAAGTGCAGTCATGGTAACAGCCTAGGAACAGCAATTGGGAATCGCCAACCATCGATGGGCTACCCCCGATAATACCCAGCTTACCGCGAAGTGCGATCGTCAAGCGCGGTCTCGTACTTATGATTCCAGCCGAACTTGAAGCCTTTCTCCAAGCGGCATTCAGAGCGTGTAATGCCGCTGGGTATCCCCTGAGCGAACGGCAAAAGCAGATCGCCATCGAAGTCGCGCGACAACTGAGCGATACATTTAGCGATCGCCCGTCCGTTCTCAACCCCCTGGATGAATTGACCCCGGAACAGCGCCAAGCACTGCTGCGGTTTGTCAAGGAACAGGAACGAGAAAATCGCCTCTGGAAAGCCACTCTTTTTGATGACTGGTTGCAGGAAAACAATTCGGGGACGGTACAATTTATCCGTGACTCCTATGGGGTTGAATGGCTCGCGCGCGTCGAACCGCAGCATCTGGCAGCTTACGAAAACGAACTCGATGGAATGGCATTTTCCCTACAGGTGGGCGATCGCCTGGAAGTCTCGAACCGCCTCTGGGTTTGGATTCAAAACGACGACCCCCAAATGCAAGAATGGCTGCCGTGTACGGTGGTGGGACTTTGGGAGGTGGAAGATGGGGAAACTCGGTACACCAACTGTAGGATTCGCTTCAAGAGTGGGGCGGAATACGAAGTTCAAGGGATTTACCAGTGGAATCGCTACAACTGGCGCTGGGCTAGAAGTGGATAGCAGTCGCCACACTGTGATGGGACAAGGGAGACAAGGAGACAAGGGAGACAAGGAGACAAGGAGACAAGGAGACAAGGAGACAAGGGAGACAAGGAGACAAGGAGACAAGGGAGACAAGGAGACAAGGAGACAAGGAGACAAGGAGACAAGGAGACAAGGAGACAAGGGAGATAAATTTTCCCTACACCCCACACCCCATCCCCCATCCCCCATTCCCCATTCCCAAAAATCTAAAATCTAAAATCTAAAAGTTTTGAACGTTAACCTTCTCTCCTCAATCCTACTGATGCTGCTGGGAACCTGTACGGGTTTCGTGGCTGGAATTTTGGGCATTGGCGGAGGTTTGCTGATGGTGCCGGTGCTGATGGTGTGGGGAGTGCCGATTCTGGAAGCGACGGCAACGAGTTTAGTATGTGTATTCCTCAGTGCCATTTCCGGTAGTTGGCGAAATTGGAAAGCGAGTCAGTTGCAGGTTTGGGCGTCCTTAAGTTTAGCGTTGGGGGGAATCCCGACAGCACAATTGGGGGCGATACTCGGCGATCGCCTGCCGGCTGCGGGATTGGCGTTTGGATTTGCCGGATTGCAACTCGCGGCCATTTATTTAATGCGATTGCGGCGGCAGTTGCAACGAGAAAGCGTGCCTGAAGCTACTCGATCGCGCTCTCTCCCAAAATTTGCCGGCATTGGTTTGCTCGCGGGATTGCTTTCGGGTTTATTCGGTGTCGGTGGCGGTGTGGTGATGGTTCCCCTACAAATGCTGCTGCTGGATGTTCCGATTAAATTAGCCGTTCGCAATAGTTTGGGGGCGATCGTACCCATTGCCGCATCTGGACTTGCCCGCCACGGCTACAGTGGCAACGTCCTCTGGTTACCCGGACTCTGTTTGGGCATTGGCGGGGTTCTCGGGGCGCAGTTGGGGACTCGACTCTTGCCGAAACTACCGGAAGCGGTTGTGGCTCGATCGTTTCGACTGCTGTTACTGGGAATGGCGGCTTATACGATTTTCAAAGGCTTTCAGATGATGTGATGTTGCCTGGCGGTTTGCGCGTTGAATAGATTCGATCTGCCCAAGGTCGGCACTGGAGACTCCTATCCTGAAGATTCGCGCTTGCTTCACTCCAGACTCGAAGATGTCGATGTTGCGCGACAAAAACTGTTGATTTGAGATTTCCTTGGGAATAGATATAACTGTTTGTGCGGGTATAGCAACCGCGCCTATTACCGACCCAAATCCGGTTCTTATACCCCACCGATCGCCATATTCAGTTGCGTTAGGACACAAGTGACTGCGAGCAGGCAATCGCGGTGGGAGAAAGATAAAAAATATGCTCCGCTCATGTTAGCTCGGACTGTCCTAACCTAACTGAATACTGCTATATTAAAATCGCTATTGATTCTTACATTCACAAAAAATAATTGTTTTTTATAAAGGGGTTATAAAGTCGGATTTAAGATGAGAAAAATTAGTTCGTTCGCGCGGGCGTCTACTCATCAAAATTACCCCAGATCCACGCTTAGTCAGGGCGACTGCGATACAAGTCCGTCAAAGAATAATATGTCGAGCGCACGACTCGATCGATATTTTCCTAACAAATTGCTAGACTTTTCATCTGGAGCGATTGGCTCAATTCAGTCGCTCGCTAGGATTTCCAAGCACTCAATATTTTTAACAGGATAGACAACTCGATCTAGAGCTAAATCGAGCTTCTATACCTTGATTTTGTTGGGGTAAGTTGTGTGGATCCCTATCGTAAAGTATAGCGATCGTCACCACCAAAATCGCGAATTAACAAGGGTTTTCAAAGAACACCGTAAGAATACGGGAACGCTCTATTATTCAATTAAGTATTTTTACGTATCCTTATATTTATTTCAAAAATTAATCGAAATAAATACAGAATCGTAAAAAAAAATCTTTATCATTTGTTTGCTTTAATAACAGAAAAATAAAAAAATCAAAAAGTTAAACCAAAATAAAACTAAATCACAAACACTCTTGTTATATTACTTGCGCCATCCTCGAAATTACAGAATTCAATATAAAGCTAAACAAGAGAGCGCAGCGCTCTCAAGCTAAAAATTTTAAGTTCGCATTTAGTTTTGAACTGGTATCAACTTCATTCTTATTCAATTTATCTCGTTTTAAAAAGCCTTTCCTGAAGGATTGAACATCTGCGAAACGATTGATTACCCAAGGAGCGATTATGACACCCATCCGTATCGAAGCCGAAACCATGAACCTGTCGGGTTACGACATCGAATCCCAATCCTTTGCCTCGGGAGGTTCGCTAATTCGGATTCCCAACGATGGTGATATCGGCACGGCCAGCATTGATTTTACGGGTCCTTCTGGCACCTATGAGGTAGTTATCGGCTATCACGACGAAAACGATGGTGAGTCCCCAATGACGGTGAGCATCGGTGGTAATACCCTCGATAGCTGGACTTTCGACCAACAACTGGGAACGTCGCGCGCCAATGCTGAGAATTTCGTGTTGCGCACTCTCTCGACGGGAGTCACGGTCAATACCGGAGATGCCATCGAACTCGAGGGAATCCTCAATGTCGGGGAAGTGGCGCGAGTGGATTATCTCGAATTCATCCCGATCGAAGAACCCACCCCGGATACCACCGTCCCCACCGCCAGCGCTAGTGTCGCGGACTTCGCCCCCACCTCCGGCAGCAGCAACCCTTACAGCTTCAACATTACCTATACCGATAACGAAGCCATTGACGAAGCCACCCTCGACGATCGCGACGTGCGGGTCACCGGCAGCAATGGATTCGACGAACAGGCAAATTTCGTCAGCGCCACCACCAGCAACGGACAAACGACGGTGACGTATGAAATCGAGGCACCCGAGGGCGGTTGGCAAGAGGGAAATGATGGAACGTATTCCATTGCGGTAGAAGCAAACCAAGTGAGCGATACCAGCGGTAATTCCGTCGCCAGTGGTGTTTTAGATACGTTTGATGTCGATGTGGCTTCTCCTCAATCGGCTCAACCCATTCGCATCGAAGCCGAAACCATGAACCTATCCGGTTTCCGGGTTGAGAGTCGGACTCGCGCTTTCGCCTCGGAAGGGTCTCTCATTCGGCTTCGCAACAATAGCGATACCGGTACGGCCAGTATCGATTTTACCGGCGCTTCTGGAACCTACGAAGTGGTAATCGGCTATCACGATGAAAGCGATGGTGAATCGCAAATGTCCGTGAGTATCGGTGGCAACACCCTCGATAGCTGGACTTTAGACCAGCAACTCGGACCCAGGCAGCCCCAACGGAAGAATTTCGTATTGCGTACCCTCTCCACGGAAGTCACAGTCAATGCGGGAGATACCATCGAAATTGAAGCAACCCTCGATGGCGGGGAGATGGCACGAGTGGATTATCTCCAGTTCGTTCCTGTAGAAGATACCCCAGATACTACTGCCCCCACCGCCACCGCCAGCGCCACGGATTTTGCCCCCACCTCCGGCAGCAGCGACAGTTACAGCTTCGACATTACCTACACCGATAACATCGGCTTCAATAATTCCACCTTCGATAATCGCGACGTGCGCGTCTCCGGCAGCAATGGATTCAAGGAACGAGCCAAGTTTGTGGGCGCCGCTACCAGCAACGGACAAACGACGGTGACGTATGAAGTCGAGGCACCCGAGGGCGGTTGGCAAGATGGAGATGATGGCACTTATTCGATTGCCATCAGGAACAATCAAATCAGCGATGTCAGTGGCAATTTTGTTGCCAGTGGTGTTTTGGACACTTTCGAGTTAGATGTGGCTTCTCCTCCTCCTGTGTCTGAGAACCCCATCCGCATCGAAGCCGAAACCATGAACCTGTCGGGTTACGACATCGAATCCCAATCCTTTGCCTCGGGAGGTTCGCTAATTCGGATTCCCAACGATGGTGACATCGGCACGGCCAGCATCGATTTTACGGGTCCTTCTGGCACCTACGAGGTAGTTATCGGCTATCACGACGAAAACGATGGTGAGTCCGCAATGACGGTGAGCATCGGCGGCAATACCCTCGATAGCTGGACTTTCGACCAACAACTGGGAACGTCGCGTGCCAGTGCTGAGAATTTCGTGTTGCGCACTCTCTCGACGGGAGTCACGGTCAATACCGGAGATGCCATCGAACTTGAGGGAATCCTCAATGTCGGGGAAGTGGCGCGAGTGGATTATCTCGAATTCATCCCGGTTGAAGAAGAGATCGCACCCCCCACCGCTAGTTTCAGTTACGCCCAGGCTGGTAAAGGGGTTTTGGTCAACTTAGAGCAAGGCACTGGCTTTATTTCCAACTACGATACGCCCATCCGGATTATGCCTTTGGGGGATTCGATTACCCAAGGCAAAATTGATAACACGATTCCGGAAGCCGAACGAGAAGGATATCGTGGCTTTTTGTGGAACCACTTCCAAGAATTGGGATTGGCGATCGATTTTGTCGGTTCTGAGTCGAACGGAACCAGCAACTTACCGGATAAAGACCATGAAGGGCACTCGGGTTGGACGATTAATCAGCTCAATAATGGGGTTGACAACTGGATTTCGGCAGAAGAACCGGATGTGGTGTTGCTCGCGGCGGGGACGAACGATGCATCTGCCCCCGGAGCGACGATCGCAGACCGCTTGAGCGGTCTGATCGATGACATCGTGGCGCAACCGGAATTTGATGGCGAGTTATTGGTCTCGACGATTCCGCCGATTCACGAAGAGAGTATTTATTTCGAGGATCGGATGCCTAACGTTCTCGATTACAATTCTCGGATCTCGGGGGTTGTCCAGAGTAAGCCCGAAAGTGCCAACGTTAGCTTTGTCGATACCGTAAGCGGTCCGAACGGTTTGACGGGGAACGATATCTCCGCTCCTCCCGATGACAACGGCTTGCATCCGACGGCTGGGGGTTACGAGAAAATCGCTCAATTCTGGTACGATGCGGTGTTGGAGCAAACGGGCGATCGCACGGATTTGAGCAACGTTGATGATGCGATCGGGTCTGGGTACGATGACATTATCGCCGGTAATGCCAACGCAAATCTCCTCGAAGGAGGAGCGGGCAACGATACAATAACTGGTGGTGGCGGTGCCGATCGCTTCGCCTACAGCGCGCCGACGGAAGGCAGCGACCTGCTAACGGACTTCGACCCCAACGAAGGCGACACCATCGAAATTTCTGCCTCTGGCTTTGGCAGTGGCTTCGTGGCTGGGGTTGCTCTGAGTCTGACGGATGCAGTCACGGGGGTATTTGCGAGCGGTGTGGCTCCGGCGGCCCTAAGCGCGAGCGCTCACTTCCTCTACGATACGGCAACGGGAGTTCTGCGCTTCGATGGCGATGGTACGGGCGCTTTGGAAGCGACGGAAATTGCCACCCTTGCCGGTGCGCCGACGTTAAGTGCGAACGATCTGTCGATCGTGTAACCTTCGATTACTGAACTCGATCGCGTCGGGAACGGTTTGCCTGTCGAACCGTTCCCATTCCATCGAGGACGCCCCGCGCGATTAAGCCCAGTCCCCGCCCGATAATTTGGGTGAGAACGTAGACGAAGCTGCTACCGACAAAGGTGGTTACCGATCGCAATCGGGGGGCGATCGCATCTCGACCTTCTAACACCAACGTCACCGTTTGTTGAATACCGGAAAGGCGATCGAGTTCGGCTCGTCTGGGGAAGTAAATGGCGCGCTTGCGAATGCCGCGATCGTCTAAAATGAGTAAAGCATAACGACTTTCGTAAATGGCTAATGGTTCTTGAACGTACTGTTGCAGCCGGTACTTCCAGGATAAGTCGTTGCGAAATCGTTCGATTTCTCGGGTGGAGAGCAAGCAGCGATCGTAAAAGTTTTGCTTGATGACTTCGACATCGGCAAAATGATTGAGCAAGGGCTGAGCTACGGCATTCGCCATTTGGATGAGTAAATTATGCAGCAGTTGCTCCGAGCGCTGCATGGCTTCCAAGCTGCCCGTAGTGCTGAGTTGACCATCGATGGGCAGGGGAATATCAAATAAAACATGTTCTAAAAAATATTCAACCAGCGGAATTTTTTCTAAGATCGAAACTCGAACCACTTCCGCATCTTGTAGGAGAATATCGACGATTTCAACCTGTCGATTATCGATCGATACGGTGGAATATTTGCCAAAAAAACTGGCGATGGTTTCTTGCCACAGATCGAGCAAAATTTGTGATTTTTTTTGTGCGATTTGCTGAGGCTGAATATTGGAGAACTGAAGCTCTGCTAACAATGCCTGAAACTGGCGTAGAATCGAATATAATAGCTCTCTTTTCTTCTCTGACTTAAAAATATCAATTTCTAGGGTTTCATCCGTTAAATTGGGCAAATTCGACTGCAACTTGGCAATGGTGGCATCGAATAACAGCGATTGCAACACTTGCAGTTCGATTTCTTCAGAGGCGTCCGATCGCAAGGCGATAATTGGCTCGATCGAATCGCTGGCGACCCGATCGGCGTTGGCAAAATTCTCGGGGAGACTCGGAGTGAGGGGTTCTCTGGGAGGAAGGGGTAAGAGTTGTTTGAGAGTCCAGCGCGCGAAAGCCAGTTCTCGCCGTCGTCCCTGAAGAATCGCGCGATCGAGAGTCGATAAGTTCGAGCGTTCTAACTGCCGTCCAACCCGCTGTAAATCCGTCGTGATGTATCGCAAGCCCGAGCGGCGCCATGCTTGGAAAATCGTCGGTTTCGAGGGTTTGCGGCGCACCACCGGTGCCGATATTGGCAGTGCGTTCTCTTCCTCGAGAAACTGCTGCCAGTAGATGCGACCGGTTCCCACTTCCCACAGGGCAACGGCCACTTGAGATAAAGGAGTGCCTTTACGACAGTAGCCTCGGACTCCCGCTTCTCTTGCAGTCGCCAGTGCTTCCGGATCTTGACTGGCGGTGAGTAAAAACAGGGGTAAATTGGGGTATCGAGCTTGTATTTGAGCGTAGAGGGGAATCGGGTTCGACCCGGCCATCGACGGTTGGGAGTTCTCTAACTCCAACACCACCAAATTCAACGACGCGGCTTGGGACTCCGATGCTAAGATATCCCAAGCTTCCGATGCGTCCGTGGCTTGAGCGACTAATTCTAAGTTCTCGGAAGAGTCGATCCACGAGCGCAATCCCAGGCAAAAGATCGCATCTTCGTCGATCGATAAGAATTTGACGACATTAGATTTCACAATTGAGCAATTCAGACTCCAACGTTCGTTCCTCACACTTTCCCATCTCGTTCCCCTTCGAGAAATTTTAGAGTTGAAATTTGCGAGTCCCCATATTCTCCCTTGAAAATTTTAGCTTCTCCCACGCCAGACCCATGGTGTTATCGGTCTGGCGCGGCGATCGAGACCCCTAATTTTTCAATAAGGGTTTCTTGGGAAACGGACTCACCGGAGCGGCAGGGGCAATGGGTTCTTTGTAAACCGGTTCCGGTTCGTAATACGGCTCCGGTTCGTAGTACGGTTCCGGTGCGGCAATGGGTTCTTTGTAAACCGGTTCCGGTTCGTAGTACGGTTCCGGTTCGTAGACCGGTTCCGGCTCGTAGTACGGTTCCGGTTCGTAGACCGGTTCCGGTGGTGCCACGTAAGTCTCGATTGCTTCGCTAGGAGCCGGTGCGGGTTTGGGTGAGGGGGCGGTCGCCAGAGCCGGTACCGCTGCCGGTCTGACCGTGCGGTTGCGAGCGGCAACCCAACCGGCAATCTCGCTGAGGGCTTCACCGTAGAGAGGACTGTTCCCTTCAATGACCGAAGCGGTTTGGATGGCATCGAGATATCGACCGTCAGCAGCCAGAGCGATCGCTTCATCGAGAATCGGCCGATCGCGCGCCAGCAGAATTTGGGCTTGCCAGCTCCAAATCGAGTCTTGGGCTTCGTTGTAAAGAGCGCGACCGGAAGCAATTTGACTGGCGCGTTCGATGGCCCCCTCCAGGTTTCCATCCTCGGCCAATGCCACCGCTTCATCGAGAATCGGTTGGTCTTCTAAGGTTTGAATCCGACCTCGGCTGTAGGCGACGACGGTTTGAGCTTCGTTGCGCAGGGGTCGTCCCATCGCGATCGCGCTCGCCTGCTCCATTGCCGCTCGATATCCTTCGAGGGTTCCCAACTCAGCGAGTTTCCGGGCGCGATTTAAGGCCGGTGCGTCCGTCATGCGACCCACCCGCTTGCGCCAATTCGCCACCAGGGTTTGAGCGTAAATGCGACCGGGGCGATCGGGGGTTACGGCTTGGGCTTGGTCGATGGCTAAGCGTAACATCGGACTTTGTCCCACGCTGGCGAGGGAATTGGCGATTTGGAGCTGTCCGAGATCTTGGAGGTAGGTTTGCCACTGACCCACCCGAGCCTTGGCATCTTCGTGGAGGGGATGGTCTTTATTCAATTGGCGGGCGATGCCTTGGGCTTCGAGCAACGCCAGCATTCGCTCCGAAAGGGGCGTTTCTAAACTCGACGCATTTTCCACCACCTGCTGGGCGCGAGCGAGTTGAATCAACTTTTGTCCTTCTCGATAAGCCTGACCCTGCTGGGGAATCGCTTCGACCCACTCCAGGGTTGTCGGGAGATCTTGCTCGAGTTTGGCTTCGGTTGCTCGAGCGAGCATGGTTTGACTCCACTCGTCGATTTGTTTGCGAGCCACCTTCTTCGTCTGGAAGCCATCGGGAACCTGACCGGCCAGTTCGATGGCTTCTTGGTATTCCCACACCCGTTCCCAACGAATTTTGCTGCGGGCAACCTTCAACTGTCGCCACGCCTGCTTTTCTTGGGCCACTTGGATATTGAGCGCCTCGGCGCGCTCGATGCTCCAGTATTGGTTCTCCAAGTCTGACATTTCTTTGACTCGGCGGTAAGCCAGCGTCCAATCTTGAACTTTGAGGGCTTCTTGGGCTTCATCGTAAAGCTTCTGACCGAGATTCCACCGCTCCTTCCAGTAGGAAAGCGACCCCTGAGCATCTTCGTATTTAGGGCTACTAGGGGGAACTTTCTCCAGCAGCGCCACCGCCCCGTCGAAATCGTTATCTCGAAACTGCCGTCGGGCGCGATCGAGCAACACTTGCGACCATCGGGCCGATAGTGCCTGACTTTCAGAATACAGGGGATGGGTTGGAGACCAATTGGCGATTAATTCGATAGCTTCCACGACCCGATCGGGGTCTCCCGAAGCCGCTGCCCGCTGAGCGCAGGACAATCGCTCTCGAGCGGTGGTTAAATTTGCGTTTTCTTGACATTGGGGGGCGGGAGGCGTGGCCACTAACCATACGAACGCGCCCACTGCCGTACCACCAAAGATAACCAGTCCCACCAGACACAGGAGCGACCACTTCAGCCAAGTGTAATTCTGGGGAACGGACTGCTGACTCTCAGGCAATGCTGAGGGAGGATTCATCGTATCCAAATCTGGCGGTTGCATAATTGGCGAGATGTTAAAACGAGCAGTTGAAGCTGAGGTCTGGGGATCTCGGGGTTACCGGTATGAGATGGCTAACTGAGGATATCCCTCTCGAGGGTTATTATCGATCGGATAGACACCCTCGATCGTATCGGAAAGCCTAAAAACAGGTATGACTTTTTTAAAGCGAGTTTAACGAATTCTTTACAAGAATTGTAAAACTCTCGGTAGCGTTTGACCAGTTTTCCCACCGATCGGGCGATCGAATGGTGAACGGTCAGGAAGACTCGACGGTACGATTGTCGCACTCCCGATCTCCAGTTTGACTCAGCATGAGTTGTTATGACCCAAACCCTTGCACATCCAAAAATTCACGCCCCGCACCAACGGGCGATCGTCTTTACCCGCTATCCTCAACCCGGAAAAACCAAAACCCGCTTAATTCCGGCTTTAGGTGCGGGCGGTGCGGCCGAACTCCAACGTCAGATGACCGAGCATACCCTCGCTCGTCTCGTTCCTTTGCGACAAAAAGAGACTGTTTCGGTGGAGGTGCGATTTACCGGAGGGTCTCGACGGCAGATGCAGCGTTGGTTGGGTCGGGACTTGAGCTATTTTTCCCAAGGAAGTGGCGATTTGGGCCATCGACTTTCTGGCGCGTTTAAGTCAGCATTCGATCGCTCGATTCAAGGGGCGATCGCGATCGGTATCGATTGTCCGGGTATCGAGACGGCAACGATCGAAAAGGCGTTTGAGGCTCTCCAAAACTGCGATCTCGTCCTGGGACCGGCTGTCGATGGTGGTTATTACCTGATCGGTTTGCGCCGATTCGTCCCGGAACTTTTTGCCGACATCGATTGGGGCACCGATCGCACGTTGGCGCAAACCGTTCGCATTGCCGAGTCTTTGGATTTGTCTGTGGCTTACCTTCAAACCCAAGACGATATCGATCGCCCCGATGACTTGCACTTGTGGGAAACAGTCCTCGACGAGCGCGATCGCACCCAAAAAATTTCCGCGATCGTGCCGGTACTCAACGAAGCCCCCCGCCTCCAACGCACCCTGGCTCAACTGCAAACCGCCCGAAATCTCGAAGCGATCGTCGTCGATGGGGGTAGCCGAGATGGCAGCGAAGCGATCGCTCTCAATGCTGGCGCGCAGCTGGTACGCGCACCCCGCGGTCGAGCCATGCAAATGAATGCCGGGGCCGAAGTGGCCACTGGGGAAATTTTACTCTTTCTCCACGGAGATACCCAATTACCCCCTGGATTCGATCGGCTGGTGCGGCAGTATCTCGTCAACCCCCAAACCCTCGCCGGCGCCTTTGAATTGAGTATTGAAGGGGATCTCAGAGGACTGAAAACCATCGCCCGGACGGCCAACTGGCGATCGCGCCACTGGCAAATGCCCTACGGCGACCAAGGTCTTTTTCTGGCAGCGGCCACCTTCAATAAGTTGGGGAGATTCCCGGAACTACCCCTGATGGAAGATTTCGAGTTCGTCCGTCGTCTCAAGGGCCGCGGTCGGATTGCCATCGTACCCGCAGCGGTTTCGGTTTCCGGTCGTCGCTGGCAAAAGCTGGGGGTTTGGCGCACCACCGCGATCAATCAGGCGATCGCCCTTGCCTATCTGTTGGGTTGTCCCCCCGAATTACTCGCCCGTTGGTATTGGGGTCTCCCCGCGCGATCGGTCGTTCGACCCGCCATTGAGGAAAAATCTACGGGCAAGGATGAGCCATAATGGGGGTGGTCGGGGGTTGAAGCGTTCGGAACGCCCCAACTCGAGGGAGGAAAAATCCCTCGTCTCGGAGGTTTCCCGCAGGCGATCGGCTCTCGGTCAATGTCAACATCCAAGTTCGACGCTGCGATCGAGATCCAGTCTTGAGTGATGGAGAGATGCTGGGGTGCGATGACGATCGATCTCGAACGGAACGATACTTCGCTGTCGCGATCGAACCCGCACGGGACCGGTTACAGTCCATTTGCAGACGGGTCGTTTCGATCGTTAGCAGCCAACTCACCGATCGCGGTCTACCGTAAACTCATGGGGTTCGAGTTCCAACCCAAACGCCATTGCGCTCGAAATTGAACGCCCAAAAACCCCCATTTCCCAGACCTGGATTTCTCAAATCCCATCCTCCGATCTCTAGCCAACCGGTGTGGTGGGAACCCTACGATCCCTGCTCAAATTCGGATTTTTAAAACTCGTGCCATTAGCAATCGAGGTCATGTCTGCCCTTCTAGAAGGCGGCTTTTCTTCACCCTTAGAGTTTCTCTGGCTTCACGCTCTACTCGATGCGATCGTCGCCCTTTCTTTTTTAGGAATTGGGTTGATGTTAATCTATATCGCCCGAGGGAGACAAGATTTTTCCCAAAACCCATTACTGGTTCTTGCCGGTACGACCCTCTGTTTGGGAGGTGCGACTCACCTGCTCGCTGCGTGGCATCTGTGGCATCCCATCGGAGAACTTTGGTCCTTCTCCAAAGCCCTGAGCGCGATCGTTGCGGTGGGGACCACTTTCGGACTGTGGCGATCGCTTCCCAAACTGATGACCCTCCCGAGTTCGATTCAACTGGAGGTGATGAACAAAGCCCTGCAACGGGAAGTCAGCGAACGGCGCGCCTCAGAAACGACGCTGCTCGAATCCCAGCAAAAGCTCGCCCTCTTGGTGCAGCAAACTCCCCTGGCGGCCATTGAATGGGATTTGGAGTTTCGGGTGGTGGATTGGAACCCGGCCGCAACGCGCATTTTCGGCTATGCTCGCGAAGCGGCCATCGGTCGTCGCGCGATGGAACTGGTGGTCCCGGAGGCTTCTAAAACTGCCATGGAGGGGGTTTGGCAACATTTAACCGAGCGCGCCGGTGGCGAGCGCAGTACTCAGGAGAACTGCACCAGCGATGGCACCAGTCTCTTTTGTAATTGGTACAACACGCCCTTGGTAGACGGCGAGGGAAAAACCGTCGGGGCGATTTCCCTCGTGGAAGATATCACCGCCCGCAAACAGGCAGAAGCGTCTCTGCGTCAGGCTTACGACGATCTGGAAGCGCGCGTGGAAACCCGCACCGCCGAACTGGTGAGGGCCAACCGGGCTCTGAGTGGAGAAATTGAGGAACGCCAGCGGATCGAAGCCTCCCTGCAACTGACCCAATTTACCGTCGATCGGGCGGCAGATGCCATTTTCTGGGTCGATCGAGTCGGTCGGCTGACCTATGCCAACGACGCCGCCGGGAAGCTTCTGGGCTACGATCGCGCCGCCTTAATGGAGATGACGGTCTTCGACCTCGATCCCCACATTACCCAAACCTCCTGGCCCGAACTGTGGCAGAACTTGAAAACGGCTGGTTCCCTAACCTTAGAATCCGATTACCAAGGGGCCCGCGGCGAGACGATCCCGGTCGAAATCGCCTTTAACTACCTCGAATTTGGCGGGAAAACCTACAATTGTGCCTTTGCGCGGGACATTCGCGATCGCAAAAATGCCGAACAGGAACTGCGCCGGCAGGCCCTGACCTTTGAAAATATCTACGAAGGGATCGTGGTCACGGATTTAGACGGTCGGATTCTCGACTGGAATCCCGCCGCCGAAAAAATGTTCGGCTATACCGAAGAAGAGGTCTCCGGTTGCCATTGGGATCTACTGCAACCGAGAATCTCCAACGATCGAACCGAGTGCCTCGAAAGTCCGACCGCTATTGCCCGACAAATTCTCGATCGTGCCATTTCCCAAGGTCGGTGGGCCGATCGGGTTTCCCTGAAGCGTCGAGATAATACCGAGTGTATTTGCGATTTGGTGCTGATGCCGTTACTCGATGAAAGCGGTCGCATTGCCGGCATCCTGGTCATCAACCACGACATTACCGAACGGCAGCAAGCCCGAGAAGAGCGAGATCGCTTCTTTACCCTGTCGGTGGATATGCTGTGTATCTCCGGCATGGATGGCTACTTCCGCCGCCTGAATCCCGCCTGGACTCGCATTTTGGGTTATACCGAAGACGAACTTCAGCAACAACCGGCGATCGACTTCGTTCACCCTGAAGATCGCGCGCGCACTTTGGCGGAGTTGGAACGGCTTGCCGGGGGATTGGATTCGGTGGGATTCGAGAATCGCTACCGTACCCGAGACGGTCAGTATCGATGGTTATTGTGGAACTCTATTCCCTACCCCAACCGGCAGTTGGTGTATTCGGTGGCCCACGATATTACCGAACGCAAACTCACCCAGGAGGCCCTCGAACAGCAGTTTCGCCGGGAAAAGCTCTTAGGGGCGATTACCCAGCGCATTCGCGCGTCCCTGGATTTGGAAGCGGTGCTCAATGCCACCGTGACCGAAGTCCGACAGTTTTTACAAACCGATCGCACGGCTATCTATCGGTTTGGGGCTAGCGGCAACAGCTACATCGTCGTCGAATCGGTGGAAACCTCTCTACCGCAGATGCTTGGCATCCGCATTCCCCAAACCAGCTTCGGGGTCGACCCGTTGAATCGGTTCCGTCAGGGCCGGGCGATTGCCATCGACGACCTGCAAACCGACGCTCTCGATTCCCCCTATCTGGATTTACTCCGCCAGTACGAGGTGCGAGGGAGTTTGGTGGTGCCGATTCTACTGCAACCGAGTTCTACGGCTACCGCCATCGACCCGATCGAGTCGAACCCATCCCCAGAGGGGGAACGGGAGCCGATTTTGTGGGGATTGGCGATCGCCCATCACTGTCGCAGTCCCCGTCAGTGGCTCGATTCGGAAATCGAGTTACTCGAACAACTCGGCGGGCAACTGGCGATCGCCATCGGGCAATCGGAACTCTACGAACAAGCCCAGGTGGAGATTCTCGAACGTAAAAAAGCCGAACACCGGCTGCTGGAGAGCGAAGCTACCATTCGCGCCCTCTATGGGGTGACAGCATCTCAGAACCTCGATTTTGACGGTCGTTTGGCTCGCATCCTGGAAATGGGATGCGAGCGGCTGGGGCTAGAAATTGGCATGGTGGGGCGATTTAGCGGCAATCGCTACGAAATTATCGCCGCCCGAGTTCCCGAGGATGCCTTTCCCAAACCGGTGAAAGGGGATGCGTTTAACGTCGAGCAAACTTTCGATTCCCTCCTACTGGGTAAAGAGATCGAGGAGTTGGTGTGTTTTGAGTTTGCGTCGGTGTCCGATTACCGGGACCATCCCGCCTGCAAAACGCGCCAACTCGAAGCCTATATTGGCGTGGCACTGGTTGCTGACTCTCAGGCGTACGGTACCATTAGCTTTGCCAGTCGCACGGCGCAGCCGACGCCGTTTCGAGAGGCTCATAAGGAGTTACTCAAACTCATGGCCCAGTGGGTGGGGGGTGAAATCGAGCGTCACTCCGCCCAAAGCGCCCTTCAGCATCAGTTGCAGCGGGCGATGTTGCTCAAAAAGATTACCCAAGAGATTCGATCGAAGTTAGACGCTCAAGAAATCTTCCAAACCACGGCGACTCAGATTGGGACGGCGTTGGGGGTGAATCGCTGCACCATCCATACCTACACCGAAATTCCAGAACCGGCGGTCCCGGTGGTGGCGGAGTATCTCGATGTGGGATACGAATCCATCGGCACCCTGGCGATTCCTTTGCAGGGGAACGCCCATATGGAGCGGCTGCTGTCTCAAGATAGCGCGATCGCCTCTCCGAATGTTTACACCGAGCCGTTGCTGGAGGAAGCCTCGGACTGGTGCCGGCAAATTAGCTTGAAATCTCTGCTGGTGGTGCGCACCTCTTATAAGGGAGAACCCAATGGAGCGATCGCCCTCCACCAGTGCGATCGAATGCGGGAATGGACGAAGGAGGAAATCGATTTACTCGAATCGGTGGCGGACCAAATGGCCCTGGCCCTCACTCAGGCGCGATTGTTGGATCGGGCCCGGCAGCAAGGGGAACAGCTCGCCCAGCAAAACCTGGCCCTGAAGCAATCGCGCAAAGCCGCCGAGTCGGCCAACCGAGCCAAAAGCGATTTTCTCGCGACCATGAGCCACGAAATTCGCACACCGATGAATGCGGTCATCGGCATGACGGGTTTGTTGCTCGATACATCCTTAGCCCCGGCCCAGCAGGATTTTGTGGAAACGATCCGCACCAGTGGGGATGCTCTGCTGGCGATCGTCAACGATATTTTGGATTTCTCGAAGATCGAGTCCGGGAAGCTGGATTTGGAAGAGCATCCTTTTGAGTTGCGCGATTGCATTGAGGGGGCCCTAGATTTACTCGCCCCCAAAGCGGCGCAAAAAGAGCTGGAGTTGGCCTACGCGGCGGAACCGCAAACCCCAAATTTCATCATCGGCGATGTGACGCGATTGCGTCAGATTTTGGTGAATTTAATCGGTAATGCCATTAAGTTTACCGAAACCGGAGAGGTGGTGGTTTCTGTCAACTCTACGCCGTTATCTTCACCCATATCTGGTAAAAGTTCTCACGGGCTTTTGGGAGAACGCAAGTATAAAATGCAGTTTGCCGTCCGCGATACCGGCATCGGGATTCCCCCCGACCGACTCGATCGCCTGTTCAAACCCTTCAGCCAGGTGGATGCTTCGACCACGCGCCAATACGGCGGGACGGGTCTGGGATTAGCCATTAGCGAGAAGTTATCCCGGATGATGGGCGGCCAGATGTGGGTGGAAAGTCAGGTGGGACGAGGTTCGACTTTCTGGTTTACGATCGTGGTGCGCACGAGACCGGGGGTGGCGGCGATCGATGACACTCGCCCTCAACCCCACCTCGAAGGTAAGCGATTGTTGATTGTCGATGATAATGCCACCAATCGGCAAATTTTGAGCAAACAAGCTCAGTGTTGGGGGATGGAGACCCAAGCGGCCGAGTCGGGGATGGAAGCGTTGACTTGGTTGCGCCAAGGGCAATCGTTCGATCTAATCGTGTTGGATATGCAAATGCCCCACATGGACGGGCTGACTTTGGCTGCGGAAATTCGCAAATTGCCGGGGATGAAAGATTTTCCCCTGGTGATGTTTACCTCCATCGGTCGTCCGGAAATCGATCGAGACGAGAGCGATGTCAAATTTGCCGCGTTTTTGAACAAGCCGATCAAGCAGTCTCAGTTTTATAACGTGGTGGTGAGCATTTTGACCGATCGACCCTCCGTCGAGATCGCCCGTTCTCCACAACCCCAAGCGATTCAGGCTGCCGTTCCTTTACCCCCTCTACGGATTTTACTGGCGGAGGATAATGCCATCAATCAGAAGGTTGCGTTGCGGATGCTCGAGCGGTTGGGCTATCGCGCCGATATTGCCGCTAACGGGTTGGAAGTCCTCGAAGCGTTGCAGCGACAAGCCTACGATGTGGTTCTCATGGACGTACAGATGCCGGAATTGGATGGGTTGGAGACGACTCGGCAAATTCGATCGGCGGACTTTGTTACCTACCCAACCGAGCGTCGAATCCGAATTATCGCCATGACAGCCAATGCCATGCAAGGCGATCGGGAGGTGTGTCTGGCCGCTGGCATGGATGATTATATTAGCAAACCCATTCGGGCGGAGAAACTGGCGTTAGCTCTTTCTCAATGTGGCACTCAATGTGACAACTCTCCACTCTCCCAGGCTCCGCAGAAAGAGAATAAAATGCTGACCCCATTGGAGTTGCACCCTTCTGAAAACGAAGCCGAAGAGAGCACAAAGGAAACGATCGAAGGTCGCGATGTCGAAGAACGGGAATCTTCAGAGGCTTCTTCATTGATTTCCCCCGATGAAATTCTCGATCGAGAAGCTTTGGATGCGTTGCAATCGCTCATTGGGAAAGAAGATGTAGAAACCTTTATTGAGGTGCTCGACAGCTATCTCCAAGAAAGTCCTCAACTCATTCAAAATCTCGAAGCAGCCATCGAACAACGGGATATGATGGCTTTGCACATGGCCGCTCACACTCTAAAATCCACCAGTGCCACGTTGGGAGCCCAGGAAATGGCTGCGCTGTGCGGTCAGTTGGAAGCACTCGGTCGCAAAGATGACTTCGATCGCGCACCGGACTTCTTGAAAAAAATTATCGCGGAGTATGCCACGACTCAAAGGGCGCTCCAAGGGATTCGAGAGGAATCGATCGAAGTGAAAAACACCGGATCGCAAACGATCCAGGCTACATGAATCGAGTTGATGACCCACCCTATTGAAACGTCAGTTCGGGATAAGACTGTTACCGGCGAGGGTGGGGTGTAGGGTATGGGGTGTGGGTAATTGTCGGTCGAAAGCGCACCGCCCGCGCTGAGGAAACCTCAGCGTATAAGACGGAGCAAGAAGAAACAGCTCGGGAAAGCCGGCTTTGTCCCAGTTAAAGCTCTATAGGTCACTTTAACTCATCAAACTCCCGGACGGGTAGCCAATGCTTTCGCTTCGATTTTAGTCCACATTGGCAAACCGGCCATAGTTCCCAAACTCCGAGGAAAGTCTCTGGGGTGGTCCACCGGTCGAGTCCGAACCCCTCGTCCACGATTTCCCACAGTGAAAAAGAGCGACTCGTGACCCCGCTCTAAGACACGAGTGAGCGATTAATTCCTAATCTTCCCACCAGATGCCCATGCTCAACCCTACCTCAATGACCCGGCAGGATTCGGAGTGCCCCACTCATCGATTTGTCTAAACTCCAGTAAACAACAGCCGGTTCTGCCGGGAATAGTCGAGTTTGAAACCCTTGAGCAGAGGGAGATTCAGAGATTGTCAATTTTTTTTTGCCAAAAGGGTTGACGCAGATGGGTGAGGTCGTGTTATGTTAGTAAAGCGCTGAGGGG
>NZ_JBRJXU010000045.1:0-26825 GCF_057467645.1 Zarconia sp. | reverse complement strand
TAACGTCAGTTTTGCGACCGCGACGTCGACGGGATGCCGACTCTGGGTGAGATTCGGGCGGTTGGCAAGCCTCTTGATGAGCGAAGCGATCGCACTGGCTACATCTGGTTGCAGGGGAGCAAAGTACTTCATCCCGATTCCCCATTCCCCATTCCCCATTCCCCATTCCCCGCCCTCACCGGAAACAGTCTTATCCAAAACTGACGTTAAATTAGGTCGATCGGGGCGAAATTTGCTACACTTTAAGCGCTCCACATCAGCCAACCGATCGCGTCCCTCATGACTGCCGAACTACAAAATGAAGTCGATCGCCGTCGGAATTTTGCGATTATCTCGCACCCCGATGCCGGAAAAACAACCCTCACGGAAAAGCTATTGCTCTATGGAGGAGCGATTCACCAAGCCGGTTCGGTGAAAGCACGACGGGCGCAGCGCCACGCCACTTCCGATTGGATGGAAATGGAGCAACAACGGGGAATTTCCATTACCTCGACGGTGTTGCAGTTCGAGTATTGCGATCGCCAGTTAAACTTACTCGACACCCCCGGACACCAAGATTTCGGCGAAGATACCTATCGCACCCTGACAGCCGCTGATAATGCGGTGATGCTCGAAGACGGGGCAAAAGGTCTCGAACCCCAAACCCGGAAGCTGTTTGAAGTGTGCCGGATGCGAGCGATTCCCATCTTTACCTTCATCAATAAGATGGATCGTCCCAGTCGCGACCCCCTGGAATTGTTGGATGAAATCGAAAAGGAGTTCGGACTGGCCACCTATGCGGTGACTTGGCCCATTGGTACGGGCGATCGATTTAAAGGGGTGTTCGATCGACGCGAGCGCAAAATTCATCTATTCGAGCGTACCGCCCACGGTAGTAAGGCAGCTGCCGATACTATTATCGAACTCGGCGATCCTCGGATTGAAGAATTACTCGAAGAAGACCTTTACCACCAATTCAAAGATGAGTTGGAAATTCTCGAAGAATTGGGTAGCGAGTTAGATTTAGATGCCGTCCACACCGGGCAAATGACTCCCGTGTTCTTCGGCAGTGCAATGAATAACTTTGGGGTGCAACTGTTCCTCGATGGGTTTCTCGAATATGCCCTCCAACCGGGGGCGCGATCGAGTACTACGGGAGATGTTGCTCCCACCTACGAGGAATTTACCGGTTTCGTGTTCAAGCTACAAGCGAATATGGACCCGAAACACCGAGATCGGGTGGCGTTTATTCGGGTGTGTAGCGGTAAGTTTGAAAAGGATATGGTGGTGCAACACGCGCGCACCGGCAAAACCGTCCGTCTCTCCCGGCCGCAAAAGCTGTTCGCCCAAGATCGGGCTTCGATCGAAACTGCCTACGCTGGAGATGCGATCGGTCTGAACAATCCGGGGGTCTTTGCGATCGGCGATACGATCTATACGGGTAAAAAGCTCGAATACGATGGAATTCCCTGTTTCTCGCCGGAACTGTTTGCCTATCTGCGCAACGTCAACCCCTCTAAGTTCAAGCAATTCCGCAAAGGAGTTTCCGAATTACGCGAGGAAGGGGCAGTACAAATTATGTACTCGGTGGACGAATCGAAGCGCGATCCGATTCTGGCAGCAGTGGGACAGCTTCAGTTTGAAGTGGTGCAGTTCCGGATGCAAAACGAGTATGGTGTCGAGACGCGCCTGGAACCGTTGCCGTTTTCCGTTGCTCGCTGGGTGACGGGGGGCTGGGATGCCTTGGAAAAAGCCGGCCGCCTGTTCAATACCGTCGCTGTCAAAGATAGCTGGAACCGCCCGGTTCTGTTGTTCCGGAACGAGTGGAACGTCAGCCAGACTGAGGGTGATTGTCCGGAGTTGAAACTTAGTGCGATCGCCCCAGTGGTGTCGGGGCAAGAACCGGCTTCGGTCTAATTCGGCAGTTTGTGGGGGGCAGATTTCGAGCGTCAAAACTTCTCCCCCAACGACTGATGGCAGTCGCCACATCGGTTAAGATACGGTCGTGGGCAATCAATCGGGGGTTTTCCCCTTTCAGTCAGTATTCTTTTACACTGACGTCGGGTAAATTTCCTGGAGCGCGATCGGGGTACTCCATCCCCCATTCCTCACCTTCACCCGAAACACTCCGATCCAAAACTGACGTTAATTGAAAGCTTCAAAATCATCTTCTCGTAATTTGGCCGTTCCATCTTCTTGCAATACCCAGAATTCCTTGTGAATGACACCCTGGGCACGATTCATCGTCCAACTTGCAGTGAGGACAGCACTGGTTTCATTGAGGATTTCGATTTGAGGTTCGAGATACTCAACATTCGAAAAACCATCATCAATGAGCTTTTGCCAAAACGCTCGAATTTCGCTTCGACCGGTAAAAGTCCCAAAAGGTCTAGCGTGCATCACTGCATTTTCTTCATATTGGGCGGTACAACCGGCAGCATCGCCTGAGTTAAAAGCCGATCGCCATGCGGCACTTCCGGTCGTTACAGCCTCGAGAATAGTAGCTTTTTGTTTTTCCGTCAGCATATCTTTTCTCCACGATCGAGATCGCCCGATCGCCTCAAACATTGAATTTTCGATATCTTCAGATTACTGATGTTCCGACGAGCGCAATAGTGGCAAAATTGACTTATTTAATGCCATTACTGACAATCTATGTCGGAGCCAGTTACGATTGGGCCAGTTACGATTGGCATTGTGATGTACCCAAATGCCCAGCTATCGGCAGTGTATGGGCTGACAGACCTGTTTGCGAGCGCGAACCGAATCGCGATGGAAAACGGTTTGCAAACGGTAGAACCGCTACGGGTTAGTCGTTGGCACGTCGTGTCCGAATCGAATCGCGTCGAGGAGTTGGACGAGTCAAGCGATCGTCACCGACACCACTTCACACCGCTGACTGTCGCGATCGTTCCTCCCAATCTGGAAAGCAGAGGTGAAGAGGAACCCGAGGCGGTTCTCCTCGAATGGTTAAAAATGCAGAATGCAAGTGGGGCTGTGATTTGTTCCATTTGCACGGCTGCATTTATACTCGCCCGAACCGGTTTACTGAAGGGACGCCCTGCAACCACCCATTGGGCGTTGAAAGATGCCTTCGCCGCCAAGTTCCCCGACGTGCGAGTGCAAACCGATCGAATGCTGATTGAGGATGGCGATGTGATTACCGCAGGGGGGGTCACAGCTTGGATCGATTTAGGATTGCACTTAATCGATCGCTTCTTGGGGCCATCTATCATGCTGAAAGTCGCTCAGTTGTTTTTGGTCGATCCCAAGGGTCGAGAACAAAAAACCTACAGCCAGTTTTCCCCCTCATTTCATCACGGCGATGCAGAGATTTTAACGGTACAGCATTGGCTGCAAGTCCATTACAGTAAATCGATCTCGGTTGCGGATATGGCTAGTGTGGCAGTGTTGGGCGAACGGACATTTCTACGCCGTTTCAAAAAAGCGACCGGGATGAGACCCATTGTCTATCTTCAAACGTTGCGCGTGGGTAAAGCCCGCGAGATGTTGGAGTTTTCACAACTGTCATTCGGGGAAATCGCTGCAAAGGTTGGATATGAAGACCCGGGGGCTTTCCGAAAAGTCTTTCAACGCTCGATCGGGTTGCAACCGAGTGAATACAGACGCCGGTTTGCTGTCAGCAGAGGTGAGCGATCGAGAATGCGATGAATCTGACGATGTATTGGGGATGGGTTCCCAAACTACCCTAAGCACATCATCGGTGCGGACGTTGGAATGGGTTCTTCCTCCTGTTTCCCCGAAAACTCCCCTTGCCCCGATCGATTCCGATCGGTTATCATAAATTGTACGCTGGTGTAGCTCAGTGGTAGAGCAGCTGATTTGTAATCAGCCGGTCGCAAGTTCAAATCTTGTCACCAGCTTTTAGGCGATCGATTGCAACATTCATAGAGAGAAGTCACGCCTCAGCCAACTGCCTTGGGACTTAATTAGAGCCAAGACTTGGACTGATATCGAAGATGGTAAACGCATCAAGTGTGCAGAAGTACTCGTTCATCAAAGAATTTCTCCAGACAAGATTCAAATCATATTCTGCGATTCTCAGAAGTCTCGTGAGGCAATTATCACAGCCAAACAAGGAACTCCTATTAGAGGAAAAGTAAATAAAGAGTTATACTTCTAGCCCTACTCATGATTAAATCGACCGATACGACAGTCTTTAATGTTGGCGCACAAACAATCGTTAATACGGTAAATTGTGTGGGTGTTATGGGGGCTGGACTCGCTCTTGAGTTCCAGTTAAGATTTCCCGAGATGGAAAAGGATTATGTAGAGCGTTGTCAGGCGAATCAAGTACATATCGGGAGACCTTATCTTTACAGAGATAATGGTTATCCGTGGATTCTGAATTTTCCCACCAAGAATCACTGGAAATATCCATCTCAGCTTGAATGGATAGAACAAGGTCTTCAGTATATTTCTCTTAATTATCAAAAAGGAGGAATTACGTCTATTGCATTTCCCAAGCTAGGATGCAGCAATGGTCGATTAGATTGGGATGTTGTACGACCTCTGATGGAACAGTATTTGCAAGATCTAGACATTGATATTTTTATTTGTGAAGATACAGAAAAAGAAGCTTCGGGTGTAGAGGGTCACATGGTGAAGATGCTCAATGATATCGAGTCGCTTCCTTGGGCTGACAAGCTGAATCTACGCTATAAAATTCGAAAGAAAATTATGGCTGCGCTTCCAATCTATAGATTCAGAAACTTAAGAAAAGTTGAAGGTATTGGAAAGCAAACATACAAAGATGTGTTCCGTTACTTATACTCACTTGCAGATCGTAAAGATGCTCGAGTGAATTCGTAGTGTTTCGTCTCTTGTCGTACTATCTATGGCTATATTGCCGTGAGGTTAGCCTGCATTATTCATGGAGTTCGACGAAAATTTCTCAAAGCCTTGCCCGTACCCAGCAAGCTAGCAATTCTCCAACAGGCTGTGTTCTAAGCTCACGGCAATACAGCTATAACCGTTCACCATTGTTCATTGTTCATTGTTCATTGTTCATTGTCCATTGTCCATTGTTCATTGTTCATTGTCCATTGTTCATTGTTCATTGTTCATTGTTCATTGTTCATTGTTCATTGTCCGTTCACCCCTTCAAGTTCTTCGTCCGCACGATCGTACAGTTGCCGTAACTTCTGCAGTTTCTCCTCATCTGCATCCCACAATCCTCGTCCGTTGGCTTCCAACATTCGCCCGATGATGTTGCGAAAGGCTTCGGGGTTTGCAGCTTGCAATTTTTGCGCTATTTCGGCATCGAAGGCGTAGGTTTCGGCGGCCCCATCGTACACCCAGGAATCCTGAAAATTTACCGTTCCCCCCCAGCCGATTAATGCCGTCATTCGTTGGGAGATTTCGTAAGCCCCCCCAGACCCCTGTTCCACCATGGCATTTGCCCATTTGGGGTTGAGAAGTTTGGTGCGATATTCTAGGCGCAAAACTTCTTCTAAATTGCGCGGGTTGGTATCTTGAGAAAAGCTTTCCACAAGGCTGGCACTGACTTTTTTGCCTTGTTTTTGTTCTGCCGCCCGCTTCAAGCCGCCGGTATTGGCGTAGTATTCTTGAATATCCGTTAAACCGTACTCGACGGAATCGATTTCTTGGACGATGCGGTTGGTGGTTTGAAGCAATTTATTGAGGATTTCCGGACGGGCGTTTCCTTTATCGTTTCGGCCGTAACTAAAGGTATTTCGATCGCGCCAAGTGTCGCCTAATTCTTCCCCAGATTCCCAGTTACCATCGACGACGCGATCGTTCACCAAAGAACCGAAATCGCCCGCCGGATTGGAAAATAACCGCGCCGAAGCATTTTCAATCCCTTGCGATCGCAATTCTAAAGCGTGTTTGCGAATAAAGTTTTGCGTTTCGGGTTCCTCAGCATCGGCGGCTCGCCCAAACAAATCATCTAACAATTCGATAACATTGACGAAACTATCGCGGAAAATCCCCGATAAATTTCCCAAGACATCGATACGGGGATGCCCAACGTCTTCTAAGGGCTTTAACTCGTACCGAACGATGCGTCCCGTGCCTTCTTTTATCGGCTCGGCTCCCACTAACTCTAACAGAATTCCCAGAGATTCTCCTTTGGTTTTAATCGCATCTAATCCCCAAAGCATTACCGCCACGGTTTCCGGATATTCTCCCTGTTCTTCTAAGTGGCGATCGATAATTTTTCGGGCAATTTCTCGACCGCGAAGATAGGCCGCCGGAGACGGCATTCGATAGGGATCGAGGGCGTGGATATTGCGTCCCGTGGGCAACACTCCCGGACCATCTCGCAGCAGGTCGCCGCCGGGAGCTGGGGGAATGTATTCGCCATTTAACCCTCGTAATAAGTTTACCATTTCTTCGGGGGTTTTCAGCAGTAAATCTCGAATCGATTTGGCTTCTTGAATGACATGAAAAATATCGTTGTTTGACTCAATTGGCGGTTGGTATTTTTTCAGGAAATGAGTATCATTTGTCGCCAGGGCGGTCACGACTTCCGGTGCGAGCCGATTTTCAAAATAGGCACTCAAATAAGATTCAATGCGATCGCCCTCTGGCACTTCCCCCAGCGTATGCAACCCAGAGGAAAACAAACGCTGTTCGAGAACTTGTAAGTATTCGTAGATTTGGAGGAAATAGGGGTCGAGGATATCTTTGCTAAACAGTCGTGCGTTCTCGACGGTAAATGCAATTCCTAATTTTTCCGCCTCTGCAAAAGGACAGTCCGCTGCCAACCCCGCATCCACGATTTTCTGACAAATCGCTTCTTTAAGGGCTGAATTCTTCTGTGAATCTTCGCGATATTCGCCAATTAACTCCCGCAGGGCGACTAATTCTTTATACAATCCCGCCCGTCCGTAGGGGGGAACGTTATGGGAAATTAAAACCCCGTATCCTCGCCGCTTTGCCAACATCGACTCGGAAGGGTTATTCGCCGCATAAACATATAAATGGGGTAAATCTCCCAGCAAAATATCCGACCAAGAATACCCCGTATTTCCCAAAGGAGAACCCGGCAGCCATTCCACCGTTCCGTGCATCCCAAAATGAACGATCGCATCGGGTTGATACTCGTTTTGCAACCATTTATAAAACGCCGAATATTGAGGGTGGGGCGTTAAATCTCGCTCGAACATCAACCGCATCGGATCGCCGGAAAGTCCTAACGGGGGTTGCACGCCAATCCAAATATTTCCCAGAGTGATGCCACCAATTTGCAACTCGTCGCCATAGGTTTTAATGCCCGTCCCCGTCAGCGATTTCCACTGCTTTTCTACGCGCGTCGTGAGTAAATAGCCCAGCCATTTTTCTAAAGTTTTGGCATTGACGGTCGTCACAGAATTCTGTTTGCCATTTGAGAATTCGAGCGAGTCCGGATAAGCTTCATCGGCATCCTTCACCCGGCGAATCAGTTCTTCCCCATCTTCAGGAATTTCTCCGACAATGTAGCCTTGTGCTTTTAATGCTTTGAGGAAATTAACGAGCGATCGCCCCACATTTAAAAGTGCCGCCGTTCCCGTTGCCCCGTATCCCGGTGGAAACCCATATAAAATGACGGCAATTTTGCGATGTTCGGGGGGCGTTTGTCGCAAAGAAATCCAATTTTTCACTCGTCCCGTTAATCGTTTGACGCGATCGGGAATCAAGTAAATATCTTCTCCCACCAATCCCCCCAACGGAACCGGATCGATCGCCCCATCGAGTTCCGGCAGCGCGTACAACACCACACTTTGCAAACCGCCAATTCCCTGGCGCGTCCAGGAGTGAATATCTTGAATTAATAGCGGTGCAGACACGAAATAAGGGACGTTCTTCGCACTGAGAATTTTAACGGCAATTTCCGTCTGTCTTCCCGCTTCCATGGAACCCGCCGGCCCGCCGACTAAGGGAAAACCAATGGTTGAGACGATCGCATCCACTTCCACCGCCTCAGCAGACAGTGAAAGGGTTTCTTTAATCCCCCGTTCTCGCTGCTGGGTTTCGTAGGCGGAAGTCATCCAATCTCGCACCGCCACGTGACCTTCTACCCCGTTAATAAAAATCGGAAGTGGCGTTAACCGGGCCGCTTCAAAATGGCGAATGAGTTGGGGGATATAGGGCTGTTTCGTAACGACATGTTTGCGGTATAACAAGATGCCGACAACGGGTTTTTGGGCGGCGTTTTTTGCCACATCCCGATGGCGATACCATGACAAATATTGTTTGGGAGATTCAAAATACCCCTCATACTCTGGGTGCAGCAATCCCATATTCGGCGTTTCAATGGGTGGGGGAATTTCTTCAACCTTCAAATCCAGGTACTTTTGGGCGATCGTCCAAAACATCGCCGCCACATTTTGGGTTCCCCCTGCATTCCAGTAGCCGTAAATTATCAACCAATTGCGCAAATCCTGCACCTTTTTCACCGGGACGAATTTGAGCAGTTTGGGCCCGGTTTTGAGAAAGCTGATGTATCCGGCGAGTTTGTCCTCTTCACGCTGGCTGCTAAATTTTCCCAGGATGAATTTCACCGGTTTGGGCATTCCTTTGGGTTTGTCGCCGATTTTAAACGCCCCAATTTGCGTCAAACTCATTAACTCCAACGCCGACTCGAACACCAGGCGAATGGGGATATGCCGGACTCGTTCTCGCAGCCAGAGAACTTGGTCGTAGTCGAAGATGAGGCTGGCAAAGAATACCGAGGCATCTTGCAACGCGGCGGCAATGGTATCGGGGTGAGTGGCAATGTCGCGATCGCTAAATACCCGAATCTCCAACTCCGGACAGCCAGACGTGGCGGACTCGGCAGCCTTACGGTACAAGTCGGCATTAAAGGATTCAAACCCGGCAATCAGTACGATCCGCTTCATCGATTCACCCTGCAAACATCCTCTTCGATCTTAGCGGGGTGTGGGGTATGGGGTGTAGGGTGTGGAGAATAGACCTAGGCGCCCAAAAGGGTTAAGGGTTAAGGGTTAAGGGGGAAAGGGGGAAGAAATTCATGACTGAACCATAGATATTGATTGGATTTTTGATTTTCGCGCCTATGTCTAATAGAAAAGCATCATCGTCGATTCTGGTGAGTCAAAATTTGAGTTTTCCTTCGAACACCTCAATCTAAAATTGGGGAATGGGGAATGGGGAATGGGGAATGGGGAATGGAAAATACCGGTTTCTGCCATCGTGTAAATAAACTGATGACGAAGCGCTATATTTCTTCGATCGTGTAAATAAACTGATGACGAAGCGCTATAACCGACACTTCACGTTCCATCGAGAAAAACCCATGGGAAACCTGGCACGAAAAAAGTTGAACCCGATCGAGTCGAGTTCAACCTTATCGGTCATATTGAGATGGTGCGATCGATTACCTTCGCCGGTGAAGGCGCCCGCTACACCAACGCCGGTTCGAGCAACTGAACATTCGAGAAACCGTACTCGGTTTTCACTTTTTCGCCATTGACTTCCGTTTCGATCGTCCGGCTTGTCAAAATCTGATAATCGCCGACTTTCTCGTAATTATCTTCAAACTCGCTGCGTCCGCCCTTGGCTTCCCCAGTTTCGGGATCGTGGTAAATGGAGTCGTAGCGATGGGAGAGATATCCTGCGCCGGTATCGTGGCTGCTGAAGGTATGAATCGTCACCACAACGCCATGGATGTGGCGGTGTACCATGCACACTTCCCGATCTCGTAACTTATACCGATCGCCCTCAGACTTGCCCCCCAGAAGAATTTCCACGGCACCGGTTTCGTCGGTTTCCCCAAGACTGAAGGTATTCTTACCGTGAGTTTGCTCGAAACTGCGGCGAACTCGGTGAATGGCAATTTCCCAGAGTTGGTTTTGAATTTCTTTTTTGGCCGACTCATCGGAGATTTCGAGAACATCTGCCGAGAGATCCCGGTTGACGCGCGCCTTTGCCGTCACCACCTCATCCGGGCGCTTGAGGGTAATTTCCGTCGTGTATCCGGGGAAATTTTTATCCCAGGTGTAGCGATTTTCGTAGGCTTCGCGCATCAAGTCACGGGCGTCTGTGCGATCGCTCATGCTACTCTCCTTATCGTGAATATCAGATTTGTCAAAGATAGCGATCTCCGACCGCTTCGTCTATCGTACCGAGCGTACCGTTCCAAAACAAGTGTCCCTCCATGGGGGCGGACACCGGGCTTCTGTTTTTCGTCTTGACTGACCGACTGGGCAAAACCTGTGGAAGTCGTGAGGATTGGGAGTGGCATGGGATTGCCAAAGGGCGATGGTAATGGCTTCACGCGCCCGTGACAGCAAGCCGGTCGATCGGGCGACGAGGGATGGGGGCTTTAGAGGAGAAGTGTTTGGACAACTCATCCTTTGTCATATCAAATCCGGTGGATTAACCATAATTAAGGGTTGAGTGCAGGGGAGCCTCCAGGAGGCTCCAGGAAGCAGGGGGGGAAGACTACCCATAAAGTTGACGTATTATGGTCATTTAACCGGATTTGATCTCAAACGCAATCTGACATTTGCTCAGTTGCTCAGTGCGATCTCAGATTGCATCAACGCAGCCGATAACCCACCATGTTTACAAGGCTTCATGTTATCTTGAGTGCTGCTACGCAGAATGAAAAATGCGTCTTGAAAAGTTACAGCACGGAAACCGACACCACTCACGATGCGCGCAAAATGCGCGCATTAAAAATGCTTACTGTATATAGCGTTCACCGGTCTATCTCCAGGTAGTTATTTCTGCCCCATTGCACTCGTATGAATATTATAAATGTCAAGTTTTTATCAAAATTTAGCCAACAGTATAAATAAATTCTCGGATCGCGGTATCAGTAATTTTACGTAGCCTATTATTTGCTTCCGTAATATTACTTAGGTTTTTGGACTTGTCCAAAATTTCAGGGCAGACTTTTTTCTAAAAAATACACAAGATATACATTGAATTGTTACAAAATACAGTATGCTCTTCAAGATAGTACAGAGTAGCCTGCAAAAATCATTTTTCCCTTGCATCGATCGTGTGTCGAAAAATCTCCAGTTCAACCTCATGCAACAGATCCGAACCTCATGCTGACTTCAACTGCTCAAAAAAAACGACCCAACATTGCTTCTGCGCCGAGCGTCGAACAAGGTGAAATGTCATCACACAAAGAGTCTCTACCTCTGGGTGCACTATTTGGTGCGAGTCGTAGCGGAACTACATGGCTGGGAACTCTGATTTCGAGCCATCCAAAAGTTGCTTATCGTTTCGAGCCATTTCATCGCCTGGCCAAAATTCAGCCGGATGTGGGTCGAAGTTTTGAAATTCTGCAATCGCCTCAACTCTCATCAGAAGATCGATCGCAGATTTATCATTCGTTACTACCAGCCTATCCGGAAATCGAAAAGCCACCGTTTTTTGATAAGGACTATCAGGCTACCCTAAATTGGGGGCGAGAATTTACCTGGCCTTTCGCGCGCAAAATGCCTCTTGTCGGTCAAATATTTCAGAAGTTGTATACCCCGAAGACCGGTAACGGGCAAACTCCAACCCTGATTTTCAAGCAGGTGGAAATGGTCTATCTCATTGCCCCATTGCTCGAACGATTGGGGGCACCGGTTGTCTATTTGATGCGCCATCCCTGCGCTGTCATTTGGTCGCGCATCCGAGGTCAGAAAAATGCATTGATGCCGACCGGTCGGGCTGATAAACTCGATAAGATTTTGAGAGAAAGTTTTCCGGAATTAGTCGAACAATATGCTGGTCAATTAAAGACGAATACTGAAAAAGAAGCGCTTCTCTGGCGCCTTGATGTGGAATGTGCTCTCTCGGACTGTTCGAACAGTCCGAAGGGATTGCCGATTTTCTACGAAGAACTCGTAGAAAATACCCTACCCGTTGTCGAGCGCGTGTTCGAGCACTTCAATTTATCCCTGACTCAAGATACAGTTTCGTTTATCGAAGACAGCACCCAGACCACAAATGACTTGTGGCAAAAACGAGGAGAGGTTGGTATAAATCCTTACTTCTCCGTATTTCGTGACTCTCAAGCCGTGTGCGACCGATGGAAAGAGGAAATGCCAGCAGAAGACCGAGCGCGCGTGATGAAAATCGTCAGCGATAGCAAAGCATTTCAAATGGCTGCCGAGCAAGGTGTGTGGTCAGCATAACCTCTAGATCGACATGAGGGGAAATTAAGTATCAATCGGCTTTGAGTCTTGAGTATACTGTTTTTTTAGTATTTTTATAGTAAAAATCGCTCGGTAATAAAACCGAGCGATTGATTTATTTGGGCTCTCCATTGGTTATAGAATACTCAGTAAAAACACGCATGTACTTTGTTAAAAAATAGTAAAGTTTCGTGTATCTACTTTAAGGGTTGAACATATATTTTGAAACTCTCATAAAATATAAAAAATATCGATATCTTCTAATAAAAATCCTAGTAATATCCTCATTACAATACAGCAAAATTTGTGAGAATATTTTCTAGGTTGCCTCGTTAGATGTCGCAAAAAGATCGAGTTTAGTGTTAACTCTTAGTCCAAAATTATATGTTGACTTCAGCTCAAAAAAATAATCAAAAAATCATCCCTTCAAGAGTTGAGTGGGAACCGCCCAAGTCCCAATCGCAAAACCCATCACTTTCTCTCGGGGCAATATTTGGTGCAAGTCGCAGCGGAACCACATGGCTGGGGACTTTAATTTCGAGTCATCCGGATGTTGCCTATCGTTTCGAGCCATTTCATCGCTTAGCAAAAACTCAGCCAGACATCGAGCGAAGTTTAAAAATTCTTCGCTCGCCTCAACTCTCATCAGAAGATCGATCGCAAATTTATCATTCCCTATTGCCAGCCTATCCCGAAATTGAGAAGCCACCTTTTTTTCATAACAACTATAAAATGCCCCTGAATTGGGGACGACGTGCGATCTGGCCGCTGTCGAGGCGAAACCCTCTCGCGGGTCAAATTTTTCGGAGGTTGTATACTCCCAACACCCCATCCGACAATTCTCCCACTCTGATTTTCAAGCAAGTGGAAATGGTGGATATTGTGACTCCATTGCTCGAAACATTGGACGTCCCGGTAGTCTATCTGATGCGTCATCCCTGTGCTGTGGTGTGGTCTCGCATTAAGGGTCAGCAGAATGCACTCATGCCCACCGGCAGGGCGCAGAAACTCGATAACATTTTGAGGGACTGTTTTCCAGAGCTCGCCGAACAGTACGCGGGCAAATTAGAGACCACCACGGAAAAAGAAGCCATGTTGTGGCGTATTGATGTTGAGTCGGTTCTGTCGGCTTGCTCGAAGAGTTCGAGGGGATTGCCGATTTTCTATGAAAACTTAGTTGCGAATACCGTAACCGTTGTCGAGCAAATCTTCCAACACTTTGGATTGTCTCTGACCCAAGAAACCTCATCCTTTATTGAAGACAGCACCTGCAGCACGAGTAACTTGCGCCAAAAAAGGGGAGAAATTGGCATCAATCCCTACTTCTCTGTCTTTCGTAATTCTCAAGCCGTTTGCGACAAATGGAAAGATGAAATGCCGGCCGAGGAGCGCTCGCGGGTGACGAACATTGTGGGCGAGTGCAAAGCATTTCAAATGGGAATAGAGCAAGGATGGTGGACGGCATGATTCGAGTCTTTGGATGAAGGACTTTTGTTGTTAAGCTTTTCCCTATTTGTTACAAAATATAAATAGATTATCGATCGCTCGGTTTTCGCGCCGAGCGATTGACGTATTTGCCTTCACCCATCCTTTATCCCCACCATGTCTCTTTCTCCAACAACGACACCGACTCCCGAAGCCCTTCCCTTGCTCGCGTGGAAATGGCGAGGATTTGAGATCGGCTATCAAACCCTGGGCGATCGAGGACCCGCTGTCGTCTTAGTGCATGGTTTCGGCGCATCCACCCAACACTGGCGCAAAAACATTCCCGTCCTCGCCCGCAGTTGCCGAGTTTGGGCGATCGACTGTATCGGATTCGGGCGATCGGCCAAACCCACACCGGGACTGGAAATCGAGTATACCTTTGAAACCTGGAGCGCTCAAGTCGCCGATTTTTGTCGGGAAGTGGTGGGCGAACCGGTCTTTTTAGTGGGAAATTCGATCGGGTGCGTCACGGCAATGCAAACGGCACTCAGCCATTCTGACTGGGTGCTGGGGGTCGTGCAGCTCAACTGTTCCCTGCGCCTGCTTCACGATCGCCGTCGAGCGCAACAACCCTGGTTCAAACAAATCGGTGCGCCTCTATTGCAAAAGATGCTGGGCATCAAAGCCATCGGTCACTTTTTCTTCGATCGATTGGCCACCCCTGCCACCGTCCGCAAGATTTTGCTGCAAGCCTACAAACGCGCCGATGCCGTCACCGACGAACTGGTGGAATTGCTTCTCGAACCCGCCCGAGACCCTGGTGCAGCTGACGTATTCGTTGCTTTTACCCGCTACTCTCAAGGTCCACTACCGGAAGAACTGCTAGCTCAATTGCCTTGTCCGACGCTCATTTTATGGGGCACGGACGACCCCTGGGAACCCATTGCTCTCGGGCGGGAATGGACTCAATTTGAGGCCGTCGAAGATTTTATTCCCCTGGAGGGGGTCGGACATTGCCCCCAAGATGAAGCCCCCGAACTGGTGAATCCGATCGTCGAACAGTGGATATTAGAAAAAGCTGCGGGTTTGGCCGCAACCCATGCTGGGTGAAAACCTCGCTCGATTGCACCTCAGTTCGGAATCAGACCGGAGTCTGGGGTATCGGGTGTGGGATTCCGAGTCGCGACATCGCTATCGTCGATGCCGATGGCTCGATTTGAGGTTCGGTAGAGAGGGACGCCCGGGACTCGGCGGTAGGGTATATTCAGAAACAGGTTCCGGCCGGGAGGTTGGAGCGTGCTGGATTTGCCACCAGCGAATAATGATGGCAATGGCGATCGTTCCCATGCCAAAGGTAAATAAAGACCCACTACCGCTCCCACCGGAGATGGCAACATTGACGACTCCCGCCAGCAAGATAAAGCTAGAAATGGGTTCTTTGCGATAGGCAGACTTTAAAATTCGGTGCAATGCCGCGTTCATCTAAAAAAACTCCAGAAGTTTGCAGACCTCTATGGGGATTTAACCGGGTTATTTCACCATGTTGCTCGGTTCTATGACACTTCACCCCCACTGGGGTTAGGGACAAAAAGAATATAGCAACCGCGCGCGTTCATTAAGATACTGGCGTGAGATTCGACTAACAGTTATGGCGACTGCTATATTAGCGAGGGAGTTGCGCCATAGATACACTGTATCTCAATATTTTCGATCGATTGACTTGAGGAAGACCCCCCTTGAGGGCGGTTTTCACACCTTCGCAGATGGGTTCCCACGAATAACCCCAAAAGCCAACGGGACTTCTTTAGGGTTGGAACGAATCGTCCCCGTCCAAATCGATTTCAAATCCGCCAACCCCCTGCAACTGAACTTGCCGCTTTTCCCCCTGGTGAATCAGGTGAATTTCTAAATAGCGGCTCGGTCGATATAATAGCCGTTGCGCCCACTCGATCGCCACGATACCGGGTTCGACTTCCATGCCTTCCCAGTAAAGTTCCGGTTGCAACCCTTGGGTTTCCGTCGGATCTAATCGGTATAAATCGAAGTGATATAAGGGAATCCGCCCTTCGGGATACTCGTTAATCAGGGTAAACGTCGGGCTGACGATCGCATCGGTAATCCCCAATCCTATTCCCAATCCTTGAACGAGGGTGGTTTTGCCTGCCCCCAATTCCCCTTCGAGTAACAGCGTGGAACCGGGCGGCAAACATTCTCCCAGCCGTTTGCCAAATGCCTGGGTGGCGGCGGTATTTGCTAGAGATATCGTAATCGGAGAGGACATGAATACAATTGACAATTGACCATTGACAATTAACAATTCCCCACAATCCCAACATGAATTTGCGTGAGTTGTCGGGTGGGCTGGTTCGATCGGGCGATCGCCAATCTCAAACTCGTTACCCAATTGCCTACCTTATCCTAACGATGCCCAATTCGCCATCACCCATTTCCCACAATGCCAATCAGAGATGAGGTGAGCATACATCCGGGTGGGCGAAGCATTTGGATTTGTAAGGTATCGTTTTCCCGATGAGATATCGCCCAAATGCTTTGCCCCTACAGCCCCTACAAACTCACGATCGTGGCAAAATCGAGCGCGTTATCGGCGATCTGCGTACACTAAAAAGGAACTGCAAATTCTCAATTCCGAATTCCACGCCTCCGAATTCCCAACTCACGCAAATGTCTCGATCGCTCAAAGTTTCCTCCCAATATATTCCCATCGTTAAGGCGGCGTTGCGGCGCAATGGCTACCCGTCACAAAAGTTACTTGCCGAAGAGTTGGGGATGGCGCGGGATACGGTGAGTAAGTTTCTCAATGGCAAGGCGATCGATTTTCTCAATTTTCTGGAGATTGCCCGCGTGTTGGGTTACGACTGGCAGGATATTGCCGATAAATCGGATGAGTCTCATTTTCCCGAACTGCCTGTACCCCGTCCCGCACCGCGTCAGGATTGGGGAGAGGCGATCGAAATTTCGAGTTTCTACGGACGCGAGGGGGAACTGGCAACCCTGACGCAGTGGATTATCGAGGAGAAGTGCCGATTGGTGGTGTTGCTGGGGATGGGGGGAATTGGGAAAACGGCGCTGTCGATCGTTTTGGCGCGGAAGTTGGCAGATAAATCGGCAGATAAACTGGCAGATGGCGATCGCTTCGATGTCGTTATTTGGCGCAGTCTCCGGGAAGCACCACCACCACAGAAAATGCTCGATACGTTGCTCAAATGCCTCAACCCCCAGGAGGCGGATTTTCCCGAATCGTTGGGGGAGAAGATAACTAAATTATTGGAGTACTTGCGGGGGGCATCCTGTTTGCTGGTGTTGGATAATGCCGAGTCGATTCTCGAAGGTGGTTCCCAGGCAGGACAATATCGTCCCGGATACGACGGCTACGGGGAGTTGCTCAAACGGGTGGGGGAGTCGTCCCATCAAAGCTGTGTGGTGGTAACGAGTCGGGAGAAACCGGCCGAAGTGGCGGTGATGGAAGGGGAAAGCCGTCCGGTGCGGACGTTACCGTTAGCGGGGTTGCATGGGGAAGCACAAGATATCCTGACGGCGAAGGGGGTATCGGGAACGGAGGCAGAACTGACTCAGTTAATCGAACTTTATAGCGGTAATCCCCTGGCGCTGAATATTATCGCGACCTCAGTTAAAGAGTTATTTGGGGGCAACGTGGCGGCGTTTTTGGCTCAAGGTGCGGCGATTTTTGGGGGAATTAGCAAGTTATTACAAGAGCAGTTCGATCGCTCTTCAGTATTGGCGCAGGGGATTTTGTACTGGCTGGCGATTAACCGCGAACCGGTGACGGTGGCGGAATTACGGGAGGATATCGTGCCGTCTGTGCCGATGCCTCGGTTGCTGGAGTGTTTGAATAATCTGAAGGGGCGATCGCTGATTGAAGCGGCTGAGGATGGGTTTACGCTGCAAAATGTGGTGATGGAATATTTGAGCGATCGTCTGATTGAATCGGTGGCTGGGGAAATCGAGACTGGGGAATTAGGGTTATTGAACCGTCATGCGTTGATGAAGGCGACGGCGAAGGATTACGTCCGCGATACCCAAACTCGGCTAATTCTCACACCCCTGGCGGAACGGATACCAAATCTGGCGGCACGATTGCCGGGGTTGTTAGCGGATTTGCGGGAATGGGATATGCGGCCGGGATATGCGGCTGGGAATATTTTGAATCTGCTGTGTTATTTGCAGGTGGATGTCACAGGGTATGACTTTTCGGGGTTGGCAGTTTGGCAAGCTTATTTGCAGGGTATGAGTTTGCACGATTTGAGTTTTGTTGGTGCAGATTTGTCGAAGTCAACGTTTACAGACTGCTTTGGTAGTATTCACTGTGTTGCATTCAGTCCCAATGGTCAGACTCTGGCGACAAGCGATACAAAATGCGAGATACGACTATGGAAAATCGACAATTATCAATGTGTAGCTACCTTGAAAGGACATACGGATTGGGTAAGGTCAGTAGCATTTAGTCCCGATGGTCGAACCCTTGCCAGTGGCAGTGATGACCGCACTGTTCGCCTATGGGATATTCGCACAGGTGAATGTCTTCATCAGTTTCAAGTACATACAAGCCGAGTTAGGTCTGTCGCTTTTAGTCCTGATGGTCAGACTCTTGTTAGTGGTAGTTACGATCGAACTATTGGATTGTGGGATGTTCGTACCTCTCAGTGTATCCATTTGTTTCAAGGACACACAAAATGGGTAAGGTCTGTCGCTTTTAGTCCTGACGGTCAGACTCTTGTTAGTGGCAGTGAAGACCGAACTATTCGCCTATGGGATGTTCGCACAGGTAAATATCTGCGCCAGTTCCAAGGACATGACAATTGGGTGATCTCCTTAGCATTCAGTCCCGACGGTCAGACCCTTGCTAGTAGCAGCGAAGATAAAACTGTTTGGTTATGGAATGTCAGTACCGGTGAATGTCTTCACCAGTTTCACGGCCATACAAGCTGGGTAAGGTCAGTAGCATTTAGTCCCGATGGTCGAACCCTTGCTAGTGGCAGTGAAGACCAGACTATTCGCCTGTGGAATGTCAGTACAGGTGAATGTCTTCACAACTTTCTGGGACATAGCAACTGGGTAAGGTCTGTCGCTTTTAGTCCTGACGGTCAAACCCTCGCTAGTGGCAGTGAAGACCATACCGTTTGTTTATGGAAGGTTCGTACAGGCAAATGTCTTCATCAATTTCATGGATATACAAATGGGGTGTGGTCTGTTGCCTTCAGTCCTGATGGTCAAACTTTAGCAAGTAGCAGTGAGACTCAAACTGTTTGCCTGTGGAACGTTCGTACAGGTGAATGCCTTCGCCAGTTTTACGGACATAGTAACTGGATAAGTTCTGTGGCATTCAGTCCTGATGGTCAAACTCTAGTGAGTAGCAGCGAAGACCAAACACTTCGCTTATGGAATGTCAGTACCGGTGAATGTCTTCACCAGTTTCACGGCCATACAAGCTGGGTAAGGTCAGTAGCATTTAGTCCTGATGGTCGTACTCTTGCCAGTGCCAGTGACGATCGAACAACTCGCTTGTGGGATGTTGACACGGGTAAGTGTCTTCACCAGTTTCACGGCCATACAAGCTGGGTAGTCTCAGTAGCCTTCAGTCCTGACGGTCAGATTCTTGCGAGTGGAAGTGGAGACCATACTATTCGGCTGTGGGATGTTCGTACCCGTCAATGTCTCCAACAGTTTCAAGGACACACTGACTGGGTAATATTTTTGACCTTTAGTCCCGATGGTCAGATTCTTGTGAGTGGAAGTGGAGATCATAGTATTCGTCTGTGGGATATTCGTACCGGTCAATGTCTCCAACAGTTTCTGGGACATACAAGTTGGGTGAGGTCGTTAGCCTTTAGTCCTGATGGTCAGATTCTTGCGAGTGGAAGTGGAGATCATAGTATTCGTCTGTGGGATATTCGTACCGGTCAATGTCTCCAACAGTTTCTGGGACATAAGAATTTGGTCAATTCCGTGGCCTTTAGTCCTGACGGTTATACCCTTGTTAGTGGCAGCGCCGATGAAACTATTAAACTCTGGGATATCGCAACCGGAGAGTGCATCACAACCCTGAGAGCGCCACGACCCTACGAAGGCACGAATATTACCGGAGTCACGGGTTTGACGGAAGCGCAGAAAGCGACGCTGAAGGCGTTGGGGGCAGTGGAGGAGTTAGGTTAGCCATCGAGGATGTCGCTTGTGGAGAGCTTCGGAAGAAACGGGAGAATTGGGAGAAAGGGGGGAAATTCTAGAGAATTTTGCTCCCCAAGCCCCCGAAGCCTTCCGTTGCCTTCCGTTGCCCCGATCGCGAACTAACCCACAACCGGTCCCATGCCGATGGTTCCGGCATAAACGGCCCGATCGCCCAGTTCGTCTTCAATCCGCAACAGGCGATTGTATTTCGCCACCCGTTCGCTGCGGCAGAGGGAACCGGTTTTGATTTGTCCGGCGCGGGTTGCTACCGCTAAATCGGCGATCGTCGTATCTTCGGTTTCCCCCGATCGATGGCTGATGACCGATCGATAACTGTTACGAGTCGCCAAATCGATGGTTTCCAGGGTTTCGGTGAGGGTGCCGATTTGATTGACTTTAATCAAAATCGAGTTGCCCACTCCCCCATCGATTCCTTTTTTCAACCGGGTGGCATTGGTAACGAATAAGTCATCGCCGACGAGTTGGGTGCGGCTTCCCAGCTTGTCGGTGAGCAGTTTCCAGTTGTCCCAATCCTCCTCCTGGAGTCCATCTTCGATCGACACAATGGGGAAGCGATCGACCAACCCGGCGAGATAATCGATTAATTCCGCTGGAGAATGGGCGCTGCCGTCGTAGGTATACTGACCGTCTTTGTAAAATTCGCTCGCGGCCACATCCAGCGCTAGGGCAACCTGTTCGCCGGGTGTGTACCCCGCTTTTTCGATCGCCGCCACCAGCAATTCGGCCGCTTCGATATTCGATCCCAGGTTGGGGGCAAATCCCCCTTCATCGCCCACTCCCGTCAGCAATCCTTTACTATCGAGTACCTTCGCCAGGGAGGCAAACACCTCCGCACCCCAGCGCAGGGCTTCCCGGAACGATCCGGCCCCCACGGGAACGATCATGTACTCCTGAAAATCGATATTATTAGCGGCGTGTTCTCCCCCGTTAATCACGTTCATCATCGGCACCGGCAGCAAATTCGCCAGGGGACCGCCGAGATAGCGGTAGAGGGGAATTTCTAGGGCGCTAGCGGCCGCGTGGGCATTCGCCAGGGATACCGCGAGAATCGCATTCGCCCCCAGGTTGGACTTATTCGCCGAACCATCGATATCGATCATCGCCCGATCGATGGCAATTTGGTCGAGAGCATCGGCATTTTCAGCTAAATCCGGCGCTATTTTATTGACGATGTTATCCACGGCTTTGGTCACCCCTTTGCCGCCGTACCGACTGGCATCGCCGTCGCGCAGTTCGTGAGCTTCAAAGGTTCCCGTAGAAGCACCGCTAGGGACTTTTGCAACCCCCACGGCACCGTTCATGAGGCGTATTTCCGCTTCTACGGTAGGACGGCCCCGCGAGTCGAGGATTTCCCAGGCTTGGATGGATTCGATCGTGGTTTCAGAAACATTCAGCATTTCCGTTGCAAACCTCCCGAGGTCAGGTGACAATGAGTCGAATTCTGCCAGATACAGCAGATCGCCTGTACCAGAATAGAGCTTTGCGGGGTCTCTGGGGTATCCAGTTAAGGATATTTGCGGATTGAGGCGATAATCTCTGTTTGAGATCGGAGAATTTTCGGTCAGGAGGGGTGTGAGGTGTTGGGTGTTGGTGTGGGAAAGAGTTATAGCACTTCGTCATCAGTTCATTGACACGATCGAAGAAATAGATTTTTTCTATTCCCCGTTCCCCGTTCCCCATTCCCCGTCCTCACCGGAAACAGTCCGCTCCAAAACTGACGTTAATCCAGAGACTTCTCCATTGGAACCCCATGACTACAAACTTCCCCGGTGAGATTGCTCGATCGCGATCGACTCAGGAACGATCCCGATTCGGAGGCGAGCGCTAGCTTAATTCAACCTCTCAAAGTTCTCAAATGGGTTCTATAGATAATCGCAAAACAGGGTCTCGCGGGTATCCCGTCCCGTGACCGGATTCGTACCCGAAGCTAATTCGCACAGGGTTTTATTCACATCCCGGCGCAGTAACACATCGGTAAAATCCGCTCCCTCAATATTCGCTCTGAGAAACCGGGCATTGTACGCTAAGGCCCCTTCGAGGATGGCATTTTTCAAATTCGCCTCGGTAAATCGTGCCGGCCCTAAACTGGCGTAACTCAAATCCGCCCCTTCAAAATTAACCCGTTCTAGGTTGGCTCCAAATAAGCTCACCTGCTGTAAGTTGGCGTAACTAAAGTCGCTCTCGCGCAAATCTGTTTGGTCGAAATCCGAGTCTCGCAAATCCTGCCCGGAAAAGTCCGAACCGCGCATGGGAAGCTTATCGTAGGATTCTGCAGCGGCTGGGGCGCTTGCCATCCCCAGAGTCATGAAACAGAACAGAACGAAGGACAATAGACGAGAGATTAACTTAGACATTCTAGATCGATTCGATCGCGCGCTACCATACGCTCTCATCGTACCAGGAAGCGCCCCGCCCTAGTGCTGCTACTCTCGCCATTCCCGCTTCTTCTCGTCTATTGCCCTATGCCCAAATCTCAGACACGAACAACTCTCGGCATCCTTGGTGAAGATTTAGTGGCACGGTGGTTGCAAGGTCGGAATTGGGAGATTTTGCACCGTCGCTGGCGATGTCGCTGGGGGGAGTTGGATGTGGTGGCGAAGGGTTCGGGGGTGGCGTTCGTGGAAGTGAAAACCCGATCGCGCGGTAACTGGGATGGCGATGGTTTACTGGCCATCAATCGGCGCAAACAGGAGAAACTGATTCAGACGGCACAGTTGTATCTGGTGGAGTTTCCCGAGTTGGCGAGTGTGCCTTGTCGGTTTGATGTGGCACTGGTGCGGTGTCAGAAAATTGCTCGTCCCGATGGGATGCCGCAGAATTTTGCGGAAGTTTCCGATTCGATCGTTTTGGGAAAACCCATCGAGGTGGCAGGATATCGCCTCACGCTTCACAATTATATTGAGTCGGCTTTTAGCTGAAAAATCAACACGTTAAGGTCAAGCGCCCACATCAAGACAAGAGACATCTGGTAGAAATAAAAACTCAAATCAATTTCTATACCGCAGTTATAAATTTACGATCCCTTTGCCCTTCACCCTTTTCCTCGAGATGTCTAATAAGTTCTATAATCGATTGGCTTTCATTCGCATTTTAATTTGCAGTCGTCTGGTGAAATCGATCGTTTTTCTGCTTCTGGTCATCTTGTCTCTCAATATCGCTTTCCCCGCACAAGCGGCATTATGTCGCACCACCCAAGAGCGATCGATTTGCATTACTCGCATCAAACGCAGCGCCAAAAATTACTGGGAATATCGTGCCTCCGTTCGGATTGAAAAGGGAAAAACACGAGAAATTCGCCCGATCGAGATTTATAATTGTCGCGATCGGGTGCGAATTCCTAAAAACGGTCGCCCCATTCCTTTTGAGACGAAAGGTGCGGGCGAGTGGATTTGCAGTTATTTTCAGTAAGTTAAGCGGCGATTTTGCGTTCCACGTACTGCCCCATGAGGGTCAACAGGCGATTTTTCTCCCAAGCTAAACGGGAGATGCGCTGATGGGGAGAAACTGGGACATGGGGACAGGGGAGACGCGCTGATGGGGAGAAATTTGGAGGTTGCGATCGTTGAGAACGCTTTATTTTTTGGTTCCCGGAACCACATCTAAATTTGGGGGGGGTGGATTGTGGGCGGAACTGAAAACCGTCAATCTCGCCCGCCAAATTTGCGGGGCGGAAATTGTGACCTACCGCCAGCGAGAACCCGATTGCCTTTTTTTAGCCGATCTTCTCGCGCGCCCGGATACGGATAAAAATATCTTTGTGGTGAGTTGGGGCTTCGATGTCCCTAAATTGATTGCCCAACTGGGAAACCGTCCCACTATTTACCACGCCCACAGTGCGGGTTACGGCTTCCATCTGCCGGCAAATATCCCGATCGTTACCGTCAGCCGCAATACCATGGGATATTGGGGGCAGCGATCGCCCAACGCCCTCATTTATCACCTCCCCAATCAAATTGGCGATGAATTTGGCAACCAGGGCAAGCCACGGGATATCGACGTGTTAGTGCAGGTGCGCAAGTCTTCGGAATATCTCCTCGAACAACTGGTTCCGGTATTACAACAGCGCTGTCGCGTCGAACTTTTGACGGGTTTTGTCGAAGATATTGCCGAACTGTTCAATCGCAGCCAAATTTATCTCTACGATTCTGCGGAATATTGGGGCACGATCGGGGTAAGCGAAGGGTTTGGGTTGCCGCCATTGGAAGCGCTGGCATGCGGCTGCCAGGTGTTTTCGAGTGTCAATCACGCTTTAGCGGACTATCTCGATCCGGGATTCAACTGCCACAAAATTGCCGGATTCGATCGAGACTACGATGTGGAACGCATTCTTCAAGTTTTAAATACGCCCGATCTGATGCCTTTACCGGAATCGTTTTTCGAGCCGTATCGAGAAGAAAGTTTGGTGCGACGACTGAGAGTTATTTTAAAGGAGATTAATGCCTTTTTCGATCGCCGTGGGGAATTTAATTCGCCCATTCCCGGTTTGAGTCGATGGCGCCTGGGGAGGTTATGGATGATGCGATCGCTTAAAAAAGTTCGCAAGAAGCTACGAATCTCGAGTTAGTTTTTCTTAGATCGTATGATGAAACGCTCGAAGGATTTTAGCAAATATTATTGTTATTAAGAATAAATTTTATTCTGCAATAGATATCAGCATTTATACTGAACTCATCAAAATCAAAATCCAAAAAAGATATTATAAAAGAAATATCTTTTTTTTGCCCTATGGAAAATATTTTCAAAAAATGGAGTAATCTCAAACAAATCATAATTTTTTCTAATAATTTAACGAGTTCTAGAAAATTACAAAAATCTCTGATCCTTTATTCGAGTTTAGGGATTTTTATCATTGGGATATTGGTGGCAGTCGTCAGTATTATGCCCCTGTATCGCCAACTCAAAAAGGCACAGGAAAGAGAGTTGCGGTTTGCACTCCGAACCCGAGCGATGGCTGTGGAAGAATTTCTGTCCCGAGCCAAAAATGTGGCAGAGCAGATTACCAGCCGAACCCGAGCGCGGCAAATGCTCGAAGATTACAATCGAGGTGAGCAATCTCGGGCGGAAATGGTTCAATTCACGACGCGAGCGCTGACAGAGGCGATGAATCGTTCTGAAGAGGTGGTGGGAATCAGCCGGTTTGCGCTAAGTGGCGAACAAGTTGTGCAACTGGGAGTGCCGATTCCGAAGCGATTTAAAGGGCGATCGTCGATACCGCAATCCGAAGAGACGGTTGTCAGCGAACCCCTCGAACGAGATGGGGAGTATTATTCGATCGTCGCGACTCCCATTCTCAATCCAGACCAGGAGCGAGTGGGAACCGATATCCTGATGTTTCGGGTATCGAGTATGCAACAAATCGTCCAAGACTATACCGGTTTGCGAAACAGCGGTGAAATCGTTCTCGGAGCCCTTCGCGACGATGGGGTGCAATTGTTCTTTCCCCTGAGAAATTCAGTGGGAGAGGGAGTCACCGAGGCGTCCGATGCGCTCGTAGGGGCGATCGAAACCGCCGTAACGTTAAAACCCGGTAAGACGAGAATCCTCCCGCCTCAGACACCATTGACAGAAGAGGCGATCGCCGTTGAGTCTCTCTCGAGTCCGAACTGGGGGATTGCCGTCAAAATGGATCGCGAAGAACTGTACGCCCCCGTCTATCGGCAACTGGCATTTGTGGCGGTGACGATCGTTGTTCTGAGCAGTCTGGGAACAGGGGGGATGGTGTTATTGTTGCGTCCCCTGACCGCTCGGGTGATTATCACCACCGATGAGTTAGAGCGGCAAGTTCGCGACAAAACCCAAGCGATCCAAGAACTCAAATACGCCCAAGCTCAACTGATTCAAACCGAAAAAATGTCGAGTTTGGGGCAAATGGTGGCGGGGGTGGCTCACGAAATCAACAATCCGGTGACGTTTGTTTCGAGTAACCTGGCTTATGCCTACGAATATACCAATACCATTCTCGAGTTGGTGGATTTATATGAGAAACATACGTCTGAACCCGTAGCCGAAATTGAAGAGTACATCGAGGAAAGCGACTTAGAGTTTGTCAAACAAGATTTGTCTAAACTGTTGTCTTCGATGAAAGCCGGAGCCGATCGCATTTATCAGATTGTCCTATCACTGCGCAATTTTTCTCGCCTCGACGAAGCAGCGATGAAACCGGTCGATCTTCACTTGGGTATTGAGAGCACGTTGCTCATTTTGCAGCATCGTTTGAAAGCCCAGCCCCATCGTCAGGCCATTCAAATTATCCGGGAATATGGCAAATTACCCGAAGTCGAGTGCTACGCCAATCAACTCAACCAGGTGTTTATGAATCTGCTCGGAAATGCCATCGATGCCTTGGAGATCGATCGCAGCAAAAAAGGAGAGAACAGCAACAAGCCAAACGATAAAGCTGAGGACACGCCATCGAAATCATCCACTGCTTCAGCTCTACCCCGAGAGCCAACGATTTGGATTCGCACAGAAACGAGCGATCGGAACTTGGCAAGGGTGCACATTCAAGATAACGGTTGTGGAATACCCAAAGAAATTCACTCCAAGATATTCGATCCCTTCTTTACGACCAAACCGGTCGGTCAAGGGACGGGATTGGGGTTATCGATTAGCTATCAAATCGTCGTGGAAAAGCACCGTGGGAACATCGATTTTAAGTCTTCTCCCGCCTTGGGGACGGAATTTACCCTTGAAATCCCAATGCAACCGTTTGTAAAAAGAGTCATACACTAACAAAACGTCAGTTTTGTTTATTGTTGAAGTCATAGACTCAAATGCTAACTCGGATTGATGTTCGGACCCGCTGGCTATTTGAGAGGGGACCTTGCGCACTCGGGAGAATCTCGAAGCGGGTGAGTTGGGTACTTCATTCCTCATTCCCCATTCCCCATTCCCCATTTCCCACCCTCACCCGAAACAGTCTTATAGCTAAGCGCTCCGCGCTTAGGACATAATGAAGTGTGTTCCTCGATCTTTTGACATCCAGCCATGGCGATTCCCTACAGTTACGATTTGCGTATGAAAGTTCTCGGGGCCATCGACGGGGGTCTTAGAAAAAGTGATGCATCG